>URVS01000235.1 GCA_900551385.1 uncultured Mollicutes bacterium
ATGTGCTTCTTTTAATCGTAATAATGGCAGGTAAGGAGCTGTATATGGTAGTCAGATAACAACGCAAAAGATTGATCTTGCATGTGATGTTCTGAAAGGAAAATTTGTCACAAACAGCACGGAAAGAGAGAAGTTTTATCAGATTGATATTCTGGAAGCAGATGGAGAGAATCGTTTAAAGAGAATTTTAAGTTATACAGAACGCCTGGCACATAAGGATTTTTATGATCAGGTCCAGGACATTGTGGCTGTTGGTTTAGCCAGATATCAAGATAAGTACGCAAAACCATATAGAAATGGAGTGCCATTTGTACTTTATGAAAAATACTCAAGAAGAGATGTTAGTTTGCTTATGAATGCAGGCAAAGATTTGTCGTCAACAATGTATGGAATGTCGCAACTAGGAGACGATGTTTTCATTTTTGTCACGTATCATAAAGAAGAAAACACAGATGAAGAAAAAGAATATGTTGATGGAAAGCCTGATTATGCGGATGAATTCGTAGACAACGTAATTTTTAGATGGGATTCCCAAATTGATAAAAAGTTAGATGGTGCATATATGGATAAGGTTTTAAATACACCAAGAAAACATCTTTTTGTTCAAAAGACGGATGCAGAAAACAATTTTTTCTATATGGGAGAATTTGATGTCTTGGAGGCTCATGAAGCGGAAAAGAAAAATAATAGAGGCGTATTAAAACCGATTTGTAAATTAAAATTTAAAATGCAAACAGCAGTAAGAGAAGACTTATTGAGATATTTGCAGAGTGGAAAAACAATGGAGGAAAAGTAAAATGAAAACAATCAGAGTTGTTGCAGCAGTAATAAAAAAAGATGATAAATATCTTGCCACACAACGAGGATATGGTGAATTTATTAATATGTGGGAGTTTCCTGGTGGAAAAATAGAACCTAATGAAACAAGAGAAGAAGCTTTAGTTAGAGAAATTAAAGAAGAGTTAGATGCTGATATTACTCCCATTAAATTTTTATTAACAGTAAAATACACTTATCCCACTTTTAAACTTACAATGCACTGTTATTTATGTAAATTAAATGATGATATTACATTATTAGAACATAATGCATATGCATGGCTTAAACGTGAAAAATTAAACACTGTTAAGTGGCTACCAGCAGATATTGAAGTTATAGACTATATAATTAACAATAATTAAAAAAAGGTGGAGTTATGTCAGAATCTAAATTTATTTTAAATAATACTAAGGATAACATCAAGGTTATTAGTACAATAGAGAGTAATTTAAAACAATGTGATGAATTTATTATCAGTGTAGCTTTTATTACTGAAAGTGGTATAACTCCCCTACTTCAAATTCTTAAGGAATTAGAAGAAAAAAAAATTCCTGGTAAAATATTAACTACAGATTACTTATTTTTTAGTCAACCAAGGGCACTTATTCGTTTAAATAACTTAAAAAATATAGAAGTTAAATTATATTCTGTTAATGAAACAGATTTTGGTTTTCATACAAAAGGATATATTTTCAAAAATAAAAAACACTACAACATCATAATGGGAAGTTCTAATTTAACTCAAAAAGCATTGACTGTTAATAAAGAATGGAATCTTCTCATATCACCAGATTCAGATGAAGAAATAAACAATGAAATAATAGAAACATTTAATGAATATTGGACAGAAGCAATACCTTTATGTGAATGTATTGATGAATATACTAACTTATATAATGAAAATAAAAAAATCCAAATCGATTCATGGATAAAACCACGACATAAAACATTAACTCCAAACAATATGCAAAAATCATTCATTAAAAATCTAAGAAAATCATTAGCAAAAAATGATAAAAAAGGATTGCTTATTAGTGCTACAGGTACTGGTAAAACATTTGCATCTGCATTTGCCTTGAAAGAAATTAATCCTAAAAAAATACTTTTTTTAGTGCATAGAGAACAGATTGCAAAACAAGCAATGAAATCCTATGGTAAAATATTTCATGAAAAGACTTTAGGAATTCTTTCTGGAAATAAAAAAGATTATTCTGTGGATTTCCTATTTAGTACTGTGCAGATGATGTCTAAAAAAGAAAATTATGAAAGATATAATAGAGATTGATGAAGTTCACAGGGCAGGATCTGTATCATATCAAAAGATTATGAATTATTTTAATCCAATATTCTACCTGGGTATGACAGCTACTCCTGATCGTAGTGATGAATTTGACATATATTCACTTTTTAATCATAATATTATCTATGAAATAAGATTAAAAAATGCTCTAGAAGAGGATATGTTATGTTCATTTAATTATTTTGGAATAACAGATAATGCTATAGATGTAAATGATATGAGCAAAACTAGAATAGATAATATCATTGAAAATATAGAGTATTATGGTTACAGTGGAAGTAGAGTTAAAGGATTAATCTTTTGTAACAATATACATAATGCTAAAATACTATCTAAAGAATTTAATAATAGAGGTTATAGAACACTTAGTTTAAGTGGAAATAACACTCAGAAAGAACGAAAAGATACTATTGATAGACTGGTTAATGATGATAGGTGTGATAACTTAGATTATATTATTACTGTTGATATTTTTAATGAGGGTGTAGATATTAAAGAAGTAAATCAAATAGTTATGCTACGTGAAACTGAAAGTAGTATTATTTTTATTCAACAACTTGGTCGTGGACTACGTAAATATAGTAATAAAGAATTTGTTGTTGTTCTTGATTTTATTGGTAATTATAAAAATAACTTTTTAATACCTGTTGCATTATCTGGAGATACCACATACAACAAGGATAATATTAGAAAGTTCATGATCAATAGAAATAATTTATTAGTAGGAAGCTCAACTGTACATTTTGATAGAATATCAGAAAAAAGAATATATGATTCTATAAACAGGGCTAAACTTAACAATTTAAATTTCATAAGAAATGAATATATTCAACTTAAAAATAAGATTGGTAGAATTCCTACATTATATGACTTCTACATATATAAACAGTTAGATATTAGTTTTATTATTAATGCAATGCATAAATTAAATTCATTAAAATCTAGTAAAACATATCCTTACATGGTAAATAAGATTGATATAGAATATGAACTTCAATTAACTGAATTGGAATTAT
>URVS01000236.1 GCA_900551385.1 uncultured Mollicutes bacterium
TGAGCAGTTAAATCAACATTACCATAAACATCTCCAGTTTCAACATCAAATTGAATATTTCCATCTAAAGCAAATTCTTTTTCTCCAGTAAATGAAGAAGAAATTGAAATATTACCTTGTCTAACATTAGTTAATTCTAAACCAGATTTTAATAAATTATCTACTTGATAATATTTATTTTCATCAATCATTTTATTTTCATAATCAACAAAAGATAATGAGAATGAAATTGTTGATTGATTAATTTTTAAATTAATAATATCTAATTTTTCAAATGTATTATCTTTAGAATTAATTTTTATTTCTACTAATGAATTATCAATATTTAATAATAATGATAATGAACCATCATCATTAGTTTTAAGATTAAAATATTGTTCTAATGAAGAAAGATTACCTTGTTTTAAATCATTTAAAATAGAATTATAATCAATATTTAATTTCAATAAAATATCACTTATAGTTTCACTAATTGAAGAAATAGGTTCTTGTTCACTACTAGGTGTAGTTTTATTTAAATAATCCATTAAAGTTTTAATAGTATTTGTTTTTAATGATAAATTAATTAAATCATTATAAGAAGCAAATGTTGTACCATTATAATAATTTGCATTAACACATTGATTAACATCATTAAAAGTTGTATTTAAATTAACACTATATAATCCATTATTAAATGAATTTAAATCATTAAAATCAACATTAGATAAATCAGCAAACATATCACCATTAAATAAATGAGTTTGATTATCTTGTTCTAATTTAACATCATATTTTAAACCAATTTTTTTAGTATCAACTAATGATGCTACACTAGTTAATAAATCAACAGCAGGTTCTAAATCATTAAATGAAGATTTATTTTCAAATACTTCATCAAAACCATTAAAATCATTTAAATTAAGTTCAATATTTAATGATTTATTATCAAATTCAATATTATTTAATTCAATAGATAAATTCTTATCACATTTAATAATTAAATCAACATTACCTTGGCCTAAATTTAAGCTTGAACATGAAATAGTTGTTTTAATATAATCTTCAGTAACTTCTCCACTAGTTAAAATTTTTCTCCAGCTAGAATAATTACCTTTTAATATTTCTTCAATAGCACTGCTACTTAATAAAGAATTTAATTTATCAATGATGATTTGTTGATCAATATTATTAAGTTTTTTACTAGCTAAAAATATTAATTTTTCTAAAGATGAATCTTTTAATTTTGTTTTAGTATGATTATTAACATCTAAATATATATCTTTGCCATCAAATAAAGATTTAATCGAAGTATAATCATTATTAATAGAAAAGCTATACATTCCTTCTTTAAAATTCATATTTTTAAAATTAGATGTAAGATTACCATTTAAATTAATATTTTTTTCATTATCAACTAAATTTAATTGATAATCTAAAGAAAATTTTTGTTCTTCAATTAATTTTTTAGTAGCGTTAATATATTTATCAATACTTACATAATTTGAAGTATCAACTTCTGGTAATAAACTTTCATTAACAGATTGTTTAACTTTAGCGTCAATACTAATTAATTGACCATTAATATTTAATTTATTAGGAGTATAAATATTAGTTAATAAGAAATCTTTATTGGATTTTAAATTAATTGTGCCAATAGAAGGTAAATTAACTCTAAATAAATATCCATCTTCTAATTCTTCTTCTTTTAAAGATTCTAAAATCGATGTTGCATTTTCTAATTGTCCAGATAAATCAAAACTAGGTATTTCAATACCAAATAAAGGCATTAAATCAAATATAGAACTAATTGTTCCCATTTCAATAGAAACATAAGCATTATCAAAAGAAACATAAATTTTATTTGATCCATCATAAGTAAAAGATAAACTTTCTTTTAATGAACCATATTCAACTGATAATAAACCACTTCCAGCAAGAGAAGAAAAATCTTGTTGAACCATAGCCATTCCATCATAATCAAGTGCACCTTTAAAATTAACACTTAAATCTTTACCACCAAGAGAATCTAATTTAATATTCATTGATTCAGCTTCAATAGATGATTTCATTAAATTATTTAAAAGTTTTGTACTAGGTGAATCTTCTTCCTCTTCATCATCAATATCAAATGAAGATGATGTATTAAATTTACCATCTTGTGTATAAAGTTTATAATAAGTCCAACCACTTGCACCAGAAAAAGCACAAGCACCTATAATTCCGTATATAGCAGGTTTTTTCATTCTATTTTACCTCCATCTTTATTTATATTTCCTTTTTCATCCATAGAAATAGCAAATTGCTCTCCCATAGCAGGTATCTTAATATTTTCATTTTCGACCACTAATTGTTCATCACTAGAAAAAAATCTATTATAAAAAGTAGCATTACATGTAACATCAATACCTTTATTAACAGTGTAATTTTCACTAGCAGATGATGAAATTAAATTTAAATTATTATCAACAATAAAACTAGCACTTATTGTTTCTTCAAATTTAGGTTTTTTAGTTAAAGTACCATTTTTCTTAATTTGGCGAGAATAATAAGTACATGCATATTTAGAATATAATTCTACTTTAATTTCCGTTTGATTATTATCAAGATCATTAAGAGTTATATTCTTAACACTTTTTTTAGATATTTGATAAATACATCCTCCAGTAATAATATTTCCATCAATATTTAATCCATCGCCTAAATAATGTTCATCATTATTAACTACATAAATTCCACGATTTAATTTTCCATATTCTTGAATATATTCATCATATGTATATTCTCTATCAACTTTTATATCTTTTTTCCAATCTTTTGGAAGATTTTTTTCATAAGAAGATATTTTTTCATCTCCATTATCATAAAATCTAAAAGCAGTATTAATTTTAATAATTGCAGATTCATCAGTAAAAGAAACATTTTGATTAAATGCTTGTCTTTTATTAGAATCAGATAAATTATCATAAAAAGTAATAGCTTTAACATGTTGACTACCTGAAAAATTATCAACTGTAGCATTAGACATAATTAAACTTTGTTTCTTTTCACCAAATTTTAATAATGCTGCATTAATGATATTATATTGATCATCTTTAAATTCAACTTTAAAATCTTTACCAGAATTAA
>URVS01000237.1 GCA_900551385.1 uncultured Mollicutes bacterium
CTCCATGAACAAGCACAATATCTGGTCTAACTTTTTCAAGCACTTCTTTTATTTTTTCAAGAATTCCTATAGTAATGTCAAACAGTGTCTGTCCTTGTTTCATAATAGAAAGATCATAATCCGGCACGACATTAAATGTTTTTAAAACTTGGTCTAACATTTGTCTGTGTTGCCCGGTAACGCAAACTATTGTTTCTATTGCATCTCTCTTTTTTAGTTCATTCACTAACGGGCACATTTTAATAGCCTCTGGTCGTGTACCAAAAACTAACATGATTTTTTTCATTCTAATATTACCTATTTAATAATTTCTTTATTAAATCTTTCATTCTATATTTTCTTATTCTATTTTTGTTATTAACATCTGTTAATTTGTAGTAATAAGAATTTGATATTTCAAAATAGCAATTAGATATTTCTCTATAGATTCCATCTAGGATCTGTTGGTCATTAACATACCTTATGTTTTCCTTAAGCAACTCTATCTTCTTTAATTTAACCTCTTCTAAATGTTTCACTCCGAGATTTTTTCCATGAAATCTTATTTTATAAAGTATCTCTGGAATATAAACAAATTTAAATTTTTGATATGCTCTTAACCAAAAATCATAATCTTCAACTAAAAATTTCGTAGTATCATATCCATGTAATTTTTCATGTACTTCTTTTTTATATAAAAAACTAGCAAGTACTATATTATTGTAATATATTTCATCTAAATTCTTATATAATTCTGATTCTCCTATTTTCTTGCCTTCTGCATTAATTGTTTCACACCTAGAAAAGACCAAATCTGCATCCTCTTTTTTCATAACCTCCAACATTCTATTTATTGCATTTGGCTTCATAATATTATCATCCGATGTCCATGTATAGTAATCCCCTCTGCAATGTTCAAATCCAATATTAAGTGATTTGGGTAACTTTTGATTTGTTTCATTATTAACCAGTTTTACCCTATCATCTTTTTCCATGTATTCTTTAATTATACAAAGAGATTTGTCAGTTGAACAATCATTTACAACCACCAATTCAATATTTCTATATGTCTGTGATAATATACTATCAATAGCTTCTTTTAAATATTTTTCTCCATTATAAACCGGAAGAACAATTGAAACCATAAATTCTAAACTCCTTTATTTCTTTTTAATCTGACAAGAATATTTGTTTTTATAAAATCATAACTTTCTTTTGCAATATTAGTTCTATAATAAACAATTAGAAAATATATATTAGGAACTATCATACAAACAATCGCACTGCCAATTAATTTTACATAAATATTTCCATTAATGTGATATGTAATAACGTATGTTAGTACAGTAGCTATAATTGTGTTTAAAAAGTATAGCATTTGTTTTGCATAATATTCAATTTTATTATATTCAACAAAATAGTATTTAAAAATTATAGAAGAGCCCCACCCAAAGTTTATAAAAAAAATAGAGAGCCACGTGGCTATTATTATACCATGTACTCCAAACTTTTTACCCAAAAAATAATTTAGTACTATATTAGCAATTGCTTCAACCAAAACATATACTCTGTTTTCCCAAAACAAACCTATTGCTGCAGAATACTGACTCCTTACATCCCCCATTGTTAATGAATAAAAATAGATACATATCAAAACAACATCTAACATCGGAAAGAGCAGTTTTTCTCCCACCCATATATACATAAACGGTTGGTATAAGCAAAATAAACATACCGTACACCAACCAGATAACCATGCATACATAAACGTAAACTTCATATAATCTTTATAATTTTTTTCAACTGACTCTGTTGCTATACTATTGCCAATTCCTGCTCCAATAGATGTTGTAGCTATAATTAATAAACCACTTATTGCATTCATTATATAATAATAATTTCCATAAATGGTTACTATATTTAAACCTAAAAACATGGATAGAAAAATATTATCAAATGCATTTCTACTCGCCATGCATATCTTTCCTACCATTAAACCTTGAATGTTCTTTCTTATTCCTAATTTTCTTTGTAACGATATATCTCCCTTACACTGATACTGTGGATAATACTTATTAGAATAAAATGCTGTAATACTGTTAGTAAATATCGTGTTCAATATTGTACAAATTATATACCCATAATAACTTTTAAATACAATAAGTGAAATAGTCTGTATAAAATACATTCCTAACTTGAATACTATGTTTACTTTACTAATAATATCTTCTCTTTGATGTGCTGTTAGAATACAAGTCTTATATGCAAACATAAAATAGCTTACAACCGTATTTCCAAGAAATAATAAATATAATATAGATAAATTAATATCTTTAGGGCATTCTCCATTAATTAAATATCTCAAAAATGGCATCAATGACACCCCTACGATCAATACAATACTTCCAATCACGCGATATACTTTTTTATAGTAATTCATAAGCGCGCATATACTTTCCGTATCATTTTCAGCAATCGGTTTGTACATATTATATACTATTGCACTTGAAAATCCCAATTCGGCTAAATTTAAAACCGTTAATATTGAAGTAAACAAACTATTCAGCCCCAGATACATGGAACCAAGAGTATATATAAAAACGGTTCTAAGCACAAATGGAAAAATTATATTAACTATTCTATTCAGAACTCCCCATAACATATTTCTAATTGCATTTTTAGTTCTTTCTAATTTCATTGTATATTCCTTTTTTGTTTTATTGCCTGTATCACATCAATACTGTCACTCGCTTCAAATTTCATTGCAAATAAACGTTTACTATTTAACAAATATTCTAAATCTTTTTGTGAAAAATTCCAACCAGGATGTATACCAGATACATTTGAAGGCCACGCTAATTCTCTTAAACAGCCATCATATTCATTTTCAAAATTATATATCTTATTCCTAAACTCAGAATTATAAGCAATCGTTTGTACAAACACTTCGTCACAACATATCGTGTGCATATACATATCTTTTACTTTTTTTTCCTGTTTAAGAATTTCAAGCAGCATCCCTTCTGTTATTGAAAAATATGCACATCCCTTTTTTATTATTAAATTTTGATTTTTTATTCTATTTACTTGCAGTACCTTTTGCACTAATTTAGCAAATTCTCTAACGC
>URVS01000238.1 GCA_900551385.1 uncultured Mollicutes bacterium
AAAAAATCAATAACACCAGGAGTTTGATAAATACCTACCCTATCAATTAAATTACCAGTACAACCTGGAATAAATAAATACAAAGCAATACGATAATAAATATTTAATGTTTTAAAATTCTTTACTAAATAATATATTGAAATACCACTCCCAAGGATTGATAAAATACTTAAAATAATTCTTCCAGCAGCAGCATTAGCTAAAAATGAAAAAGCTGCTCCTTTATTAAAAGTTAAATAAATCCAAAAGAAATTAGGTATAACTTCAATATTTGCTCCATCGACTCCACCTAAAGCAAAATAAACACCAAGTTTAGTGCCAATATCAAGGGCTAATAATAAGCCCATGACACAACACGCAATAATAATTTGTTTTGTTAATTTAGAAGAATTTTCCATTTTCAAGAACCTTTTTACAACGTGGACATACTTTTGAACCATTTACTTCTTGTAAAGTATGATGATAAGACCAACATCTTTCACATTTTTCTCCAGTATGGCGTTTAACTTCAACACTAAATTCATTTCCTTTAGTAAGACTTACTTCTGAAACAATGAAAATATCTTTTAATTCTTCACAATTAAATTTAGCTAATAATTTTTCTTTTTCTTCATCAAGAACTAAATTAACACTTGCTTCTAATCCAGAACCAATAACTTGATTTGTTCTTGCTTCTTCAAGTTTTCTCATAACTTCATCACGTAAAACCATAAATTGATGATATTCTTCAAGAACTTTTACATCATATTGATGAGATTCTTTAACCATATCTTCAAGAGCAACATGTGAACATTTATGACCAGGAATATTTTGATATACTTCATCCATTGTAAATGCAAGAACTGGAGCAAGTAAAATATTTAAAGTAGTCACAACTTGATAAAAAACAGATTGATATTCTTTTCTTCTTTGACTATTTGCTTCATCACAATATAAAGAATCTTTACTAATTGAAGCATAGAAAGCAGAAACATCTTGAACTAAGAAATTAAGAATTTCTTGTAAACTAGAAGCAAAATCATAATTATTATAATCTTCTAAAGCATGATTTTTAACTTGTTCAAGTTCAGCAAGAATATAATTTGAAAGTTGTGAATAAGATTTAACCATATCTACATTTGGATCAAATTCTTTATCACCATCAGATAAATTAGCTAATAAGAATTTAAATGTATTTCTTATTTTTCTATAAGTATCAGCAATTTGTTTAATAATATTATCAGAAATTCTAACATCGGCTTGATAATCAATAGAAGCAACCCATAATCTTAAAATTTCTGCTCCATATACTGAAACAATTTTATTTGGGTCAACACCATTGCCTAAAGATTTAGACATTTTATTACCATTACCATCTAAAACAAAGCCATGGCTAAGAACACTCTTATAAGGGGCTACACCAGTAACAGCAGTAGAAATAATTAAAGAAGAATTAAACCATCCTCTATATTGATCACAACCTTCTAAATATAAATCAGCAGGGAATTTTAATCCTCTAGTTCTTAAAACACCATTAAATGAAGATCCTGAATCAAACCAAACATCCATGATATCTTTTTCTTTTCTAAAAGGTGCTAAATCTTTATGAGCTTCTGCATATCCATCAGGTAATAATTCTTCACAAGATTTTTTAACCCAAATAGAAGAACCATATTCACCAACTAAATCAGCAATATGATCAAAAATTACTTTTTCCATTAAAGCATTACCATCTTTATCATAAATAATTGGTAATGGTACTCCCCATGCTCTTTGACGAGAAATACACCAATCTCCACGATCTTTAATCATATTATGCATTCTAATTCTTCCCCAAGAAGGAATCCAATTAACTTTTTCAATTTGATCTAATAATTGATCTCTTATTTTATCAATAGAACAGAACCATTGAGGAGTTGCTCTAAAAATAACTGGTTTCTTAGTTCTCCAATCATGTGGATATGAGTGAGTAATTTCAGTCACATTCATTAAAACATGAGCTTCATCAAGCATCTTTAAGACTTCTTCATTAGCGTCTTCATAAAATAAACCTGCAAGTCTAGGACCAGTTGAACTATCCATCTTACCATGTTCATCAACAGGACAATATGGAGGCAATTTATATTTTTTACAAACATTAAAGTCATCTTCACCATGACCTGGAGCAATATGAACACAGCCAGATCCAGCATCACTAGTAACATAAGCACCTTGAATAACTAATGTTTCACGATCATAAAGAGGGTGTTTAGTAGTAATATATTCAGTTTCTCTACCTTTAAATGTTTTAATTAATTCACATTCAGTTAAATGTAAAGTTTCTTTCATTTTTTCTTCTAATTCTACTAAGAAAACAAGATTTCCTTCATTTGTTTTAAATAAACCATATTCCATATCAGGATTTAAAGCAATTGCTAAATTAGCAGGAATTGTCCAAGGTGTAGTAGTCCAAATAACAAAATAATCACCTTTAGAAAGTAAGCCTTTTCCATCAATAACTGGGAACTTAACAAAAATAGTTTTTGCTTTAACATCATAATATTCAATTTCAGCTTCTGCTAAAGCAGATTCAGAAGATGGAGACCAATAAACTGGTTTTAAACCTTTAAAAATTAAACCATCTTCAGCCATTTTAGCAAAAACTTGAATTTGTGATTTTTCAAATTCTTTATCTAATGTAACATATCTATGTTCAAAATCAGCTAAAATACCAAGTCTTTTTACTTGATCTCTTTGACGAACAACTTGTGATTTAGCAAATTCTTCACATTTAGCTAAAAATTCATCAGGTGGAGTAGTTTTTCTATTAACACCTTTTTTAGTAACTGCATTTTCAATTGGTAAACCATGAGTATCCCAACCAGGATAAAAAGGTGCATAATATCCATCCATTGATTTAAAACGAATAATTATATCTTTTAATAAACGATTTAAAACATGTCCACAATGCATATCTCCATTAGCGTATGGAGGTCCATCATGCAACATAAAGCATGGACTCTTTTCATTCTTTTTTAAAATTTGATGATATAAATCATCTTTTTCCCATTCAGATAACATTTTTGGTTCTTTTTGAGCAAGATTACCTCTCATCTCAAAATTGGTTTTACCCATTAATAAAG
>URVS01000239.1 GCA_900551385.1 uncultured Mollicutes bacterium
TGCCGCTGCTGGATCGATATGGAATGAATGAAAAATAATAGGTATAATACAACCAACTAAAGAAGATAAAGTCATTGAAACAAATAATGCAATCCCAATAATTCCTGCAGCTAATAAAGATTGTATATAACTAAATGTTCCACCATCAGTAATTGGCATCTTAAAGATAATTAAATACATAAATGAACTAATAAAAGATATTAAAGAAAGTATAAATCCATCACATACCCCTACTCAAAATTCTTTGAAAATCAATTTCCCAATTAATTTTTTATCAACATCTTCTTCAGATAAAATTCTAATTGTAACAGCTAGAGATTGAGTACCAGCATTACCTGCCATATCTAAAACAACAGATTGGAAGAAAACCATTGTTGTTAATGTAGCTATAACATTAGAAAAGCTAGATATTAACATTGAAACGATAAATCCTAAGAATAATAATAATATCAACCATGGAATTCTTTTTTTAATTGATGACCAGACATTAGAATCTAAATCAACATTACCATTAATAGCAGCAAATTTTTGATAATCTTCTTGCATTTCTTCTCCAGTAACTTCAACTAAGTCATGGGCAGTTAATGCACCTATTAGATGTTCACTATCATCAAGAACAGGAATAATATCTTCACCATAATCAACTACATCTTGATAAACATCACTTACAATAGCGCTAGCTAAAACTGAAGGATAATTTTCCATACAAATATTAGCTAATATCGCATTTTTTCTAGCTTTAATTAAATCTTTTAAATCAACAGCACCAAAATATTTATTTTCATCATCAACAACAAATATTGTAGATATATTATCATTGTCTCCAGATTGTTTAACAAGTTTTTTCATAGCCACAGGAATTGTATCTTCTTTATTAATAACAATGAAGTTGGTAGTCATAATACGACCAATTTGATCTTCATTATAAGATAAAATCATTTCTGCGTCTTCTCTAGCATCATCATCCATTTTTGCTAAAACAGATGCACGGTCTTTATTATCCATATCTTCAAGAATATCAACTGCATCATCAGAATCCATTTCTTCAAGAATATCAGCTACAAATTCATCGTCTAAGCCTTCAATAATATCATCAACATCATCAGCATAAGAAATAACTTCAGATAAATCGTCTTCATCAAGAATTTTAAATAATTCAGTTTTTTCTTCATCAGACAAATGAGGAATAACATCCGCAATATCATTTTCATGATAATTTTGTAATTCTTCTTTTTTTTGTTTATTTGATTTATTTGATTTTAAAATCTTTAATATTTCTTCTACGAATTCTTCCATCATTTGTTCCTCCTATTCATATTTATTTTATACACTAAAATGAATAAAAACAAACAAAAAAAATAAAAGCGAAGAATAAATCAAACACTTTTATTAATTTTTAGTTATAAAGCACATTATTTCATGCTTTTTTTAATTTTATCAAAGATTGTTTCTTTACCTTTTTTAGCAACTTTAACATCATTTAATTGAGCAAGTTTTTCTAAACATTCTCTTTCTTCTTTATTAATTGATGTTGGAAGTTTAACATTCAAATGTATAAGTTCGTCGCCAGCTTGAGATGTTCTTAAATCTTTTACACCTTTTCCACGAAGCTTTAAAATAGTTCCTGGTTGAGTTCCACTTGGAATATCAACAGTTACAGTGCCATATACAGTTTCAACATCAATAGTTGCTCCTAAAATTGCTTCAAGATAAGAAATATCTTTTGTTACATGAATATTATTTCCTTCACGAGTAAATAATTTACTATCTTCAACAATAATTTCAAGATATAAATCACCATTTGGTCCACCATTTAAGCCACGTTCACCTTTTCCACGAACACAAATTTGTTGACCATTTGAAATACCTGCAGGAATTTTAACTTCAATAGTTTTTCTTGATGAAGTATATCCTTTACCACCACAAACATGGCAAGATTTTCTAACAATTTTACCAGTACCATTGCAACGAGGACATGCTCTTTGTGATTGCATTTGGCCAAATATTGTTTGTTGAACTGATCTAATTGTACCTGTACCATTACAATCTGGACATGAAATTACATCTGAAGGTGTTTCAGCACCTGTACCATTACAATTTGGGCAATTTTCATCAAGGTTAATATCTAAATCAATAGTACGACCATTAATCGCATCCATAAAGGAAATTTTAACTCTTTTAAGAGTATCGTCTCCTCTAATAGGTCCATTTTGTTGACGACTTCTTCTAGTTCCACCGCCTCCAAAAAATGAACCAAAAATATCTCCTAAGTCAATATCACCGAAATCACCAAATCCTGCTCCACCGCCTCCAAAACCAGCTTGTGGATCAAAAGCTGCATATCCAAATTGATCATATTTAGCTTTTTTATCAGCATCAGAAAGAATATCATAAGCTTCTTGAACTTCTTTAAATTTTTCTTCAGCACCAGGTTCTTTATTTAAATCAGGATGATATTTTCTAGCGAGTTTTCTATAAGCAGATTTGATTTCATCTGCACTTGCAGATTTACTAACGCCTAACACTTCGTATGGATCTCTTTTTTCTGCCATAAAGATTGCTCCTTTCTTGATAAATGGAGGTCAATTATTGGCCTCCATAATTTTTATTAATCTTTTTATTTCTTTTCTGTATAATCAGCATCAACTACATTATCATCTTTTGAAGAAGAACCATTATCTTGTTGAGGTTGTGGATTTGCTTGTTGTTGTGATTGTTGATATTGTTGAGCCATTGCAGCAGCTTGTTCTAATTGAGACATTTTATTCTTTAATGTTTCAATATCATTATTATCTAATGCTGTTTTGAGTTCATCACGAATTTGTTGAGTTTGTTTCTTTTGATCTTCACTCATTTTAGCACCTTCATTAGCTAATGATTCATCGATTTGAGAAATTAAAGATTCAGCTTTGTTTTTAACTTCAACTTCTTCTTTTCTCTTATCATCAGCTTCTTTATTAGCTTCTGCTTCTTTAACCATACGATCAATTTCTTCTTTAGAAAGACCATTTGATCCAGAAATTGTAATTTGTTGTTCTTTTTGAGTATCAAGATCTTTTGCTTTTACATTAACAATACCATTTGCATCAAT
>URVS01000240.1 GCA_900551385.1 uncultured Mollicutes bacterium
TAAATGTACGATCAATATGTTTTTGAAAGTGCTATATTTTATTATTTGTATAGATTTTTAATACCGTTAATAATAGCGGAATTTATTACTTTTATTCATGCTAAAAAAAGAATGTATTGGATTTATAAATTTATTTGTTATAGTATTTTAAATATTTCTATTTCATGTGTTTTTATATATTGGGATATTGATATAAAGATTGGTTGGTTTAGAACCATATTTATATTTTTATTTTTCTTATCATTATTTCCATTAATGTTTTCTTTTGATTTAAAATTTAAACATTTATTATTTTTATCTTTATCAGCTTATACAGTTCAAAATTTTGCAGATAATTTATGGCAATTAGGCATGAAACTTGTACCTAATTCAAATATTAAAATATTAGAATATACATTGTATTTTATTTTAATTGGCAGTGCATATTTAATGTACTATTTTATTTTTGTTAAATTAATTAAAAAGAATGATGTAAATGAATTAAATAATAATTCTGTTATGCTTACTTCAATTATTTCTATTTTAGTTATTAATATTTTAAGTATGTACGCGCAAGAATGCAAAGATGATGTAGGTTTTATTTCTTCTAAAATATATGCTTTAATTGCATGCTTTTTTATTTTAGCTATTCAATATAATATTTTTCATACTAAAAAACTTAATGATGAAAAAGATATATTACAACAAACACTTAAATTTCAAAATGATAAATTTTCTAATAGTAAAGAAACTATGGATTTAATTAATATCAAATGTCATGATTTAAAACATGCTATTGAAGCGCTAAATGAAACTAATTTATCTAAAGAACAAAAAGAAAGATTAATAGATTTATCTAGTACTGTTGATATTTATGATTCAAGAATTAAAACAGGTAATTCTATAATAGATATGGTCCTAGCAGAAAAATCATTAATATGTAAAAAAGAAAAAATAAGACTAACTCCAATTATAGAAGGAGAATTATTTTCATTTATGGAAAATGTTGATATATATTCTCTATTTGAAAATATTGTTGATAACGCGATTAAAGCAATAAAAAAAGAAAATGAAGATAAAAGAGCTATTTTTATTAATGCAAAAAGAAAAAATAATACTACAATAATTAAAGTTGAAAATTATTGTAGTGAATTAATAGAGTTTGAAAATGGATTGCCTTTATCAAAAGAAGACTCTATTTATCATGGTTATGGAACTAAATCAATAGACTACATTGCTAAAAAATATGGTGGATATTGTCTCTTTGAACAAAAAAATAATATATTTTCAGTAACAATTTGTTTCTTTAAATGACAACTTAGGCTACTTCGATAACAAAGTAAGCTTTTTTAAGTTTTAATTAAAATTTTATGAAATAATGTAAGCGCTTATTGAATAAGCCGTTTTTCTATACTTAAGGAGGTAATAAAATATAAATAGAAAAACAAAAAAGAAAGGAGAAAAACTTATAATCGTCGGTATTATAAGTAAGAACAAAATGATAAATAAAAAAATATTAAAAATATCTTTTGCTTGTATTTTAGGCTTAGTAACTCTTGCTAGCTGTAACACCAATAATTATGATGATGGTGAATGGTATGGCGTAGGTATTGATGTTGGCGCAAATTCTAGAACTGATTTTTTGGTTGGCGAAAAACCAAATCCTTCAATGTTTTCATTCACAGCCTATGATGAAGGTGATGAAGTTGAGGTTGATCCAAACGATGTTAAAATTGAACCAAATAGGTCATTAACTATTGATGACAAAAAATTAACATTTAAATGGAGAAAATACTCTACAACATTAGACATTAATGTTACTAATTCATTAATTAGTGAATGTGAGTTATTAGAAAATGCACCATTTAAATATACTGAAGGTGAACATACACTAAACAAAAAAGGAACAGAACCTGATTTAAACAGTGAAGACACAAGCATTAATACAATTGATACCACAGCAGCAAAAGTTGAATCAAGACTTAACGCTAATGGTAGCTATACAGGATTCCTTAGTAACGTTTCTTATGGATCAAATTTTTCATATACAATTGATTCAGAAAATGAAGGTGATGAAATCTATATATATGCCTCTGTTGCTTATGATATCTACAAATGGGGTAAAGTTGCAGGCAAATACACTACAGCAACGTTAAATGGAAGTGGTGCAATTAATTTATCTAAAGTAATTAATATTTCAAATAATGGCAAGAATTATGATACTAAAATAAATGCAGATATTGCAGCAATAGATATAACTGAAGATGATATATCCACTCTTATTAAAGAAATTCCTGCATATGAAAATAAAAATGACAAAGTATATTGGAATGCTGTAACACATTTAACAGTAAGAAATTTCCAAAGAAAATGGCTTGGTAAAGTAACGCTAGAAAAAGGTACTAACAACATTAAAATTGATTTTAATGGAGAAAAGATTCGTGGAGCTGGTTTTGCTTATGCACAATTAGCTTGTGGAAACTGGGATAATATAGAAATTAGATATGTTAAAAAAGGTGAAGAACTCCAAAATAAAACATTAAAATTTATATCATATCCAAAGCAAGATTATCTTGTTGGTGAAAAATTTTCTTTACAAGGAGCAATTTTATATTTAGAAGATGAAACAGGATTAACTGCTGATGTTGATATGTCAAAAGTTGTTATTTCTAATCAAAATAGTCTTACACCAAGTGATAAATCAATTGTTTTAACATATAATGGAACAAAAGTAACTTTACCAATAAATGTTAAATCAAAAATTATATCTGAATTAGCTACTAATAATTCTTTATTTAAATATGTTGAACCAGTTCATGATCGAAACAAGAAAAATGAAGTAGTTGGTAGTGATTCTAGTGAAATCGATACAAGAGCCGCTATAAATAAAACTTCATTAGACGGAACGAGATTTATAGAAAATGTTTCAGCTTATAGTAAGTTCCAATACACTTATGAATCAGGTCAAACTAAAGGAAAATTTGATATTTATGCAAATGTGGCATCAAGCAACTATATCGGTGGCGATGTTTCTACAATTTGGCCAGAAGCAAAAAATGGTTTTATCGGTATGCTCATTCTGCTTATGTGGCAGCAGATTGGATATAT
>URVS01000241.1 GCA_900551385.1 uncultured Mollicutes bacterium
TGTATTAAATTCTATGAATATAAAGGCTGATATTAATATTAAAGAAGAAAATGATATTATTGAAGCAGAAAATGAAATGAAAAAACAAAGTGCCAAAATTGATGAACAAAAAAAATTATATGAAAAAGTTGAAACTTATACTAAAGATGAAATTAATAAATTAAACAATATATTACAACTTAAGACTATTAATGAAGAAGACTTTATTAATAAAATGCGATTTGCTTGTGTTTTAGCAGCATATATTAAAAGACGTAGTAATTTAATTATATTATCTAAAAAAGATAAATTAATGGATATTGATGAATTAGAACTATCTATTAATGAATCTATATCTTATTTATCTTTAAGTAATATAGAATGCTTTTTAGATTGTAAACTAAAAGGTAAAATTAATAGTGATATATTAGGTATAATTTATGATTTTTTTGAAATGTGTGTCGTTATTGACCCATATTTACAAGCATCTTTTTTAGTGCATCTTTATCAAAAAGAAAAAAATATAATTATTAAAATAGAAAGTGATCTTAACAAAAATTATCTACCTTTAATAACAAAAAATTTAATTAATAAATTTTCATCTAATGTATCAATTAAAAGCGAAGGACTAACAACTTATTTTAGTTTGTTTTTACCATTACAAGGAGTATTATGAAATTTATAGACGCTCCAGTACTTGCCCAACAAATAATAATTATTCTATCGATTTTAGCATTAGTATTTTCGATAATCGATATATTTATTACTTTAAGAATTTGTAAAAAAAGATGGTTTAAAATATTAACAATTATATCTTTTTTATCATCATTTATTTTTATTTTTTTAACAATGAGAGGAAGTTATTTATATAGAGTTAAACAATCAGTTTTTTATTTATCATTAAAAATAATTCAAGAGCCATTTTGGTTAATCTCTTGTTTATCTATTATGTTATTATTATTAAGTATAATATTACTTATTTATGCTTTTAAATGGGGCAATCAAGCCATTTCATCTATTTCTATAAAAGAAAGTGTAGAAACTTTATTAAAAGGGATTTGTTTTTATGAAAAAAGTGGTTTAATTCATCTTTTCAATGAAGAAATGAATCGACTATGTATCATTTTATGTGGAAATGCTTTATTAAATGGTTCAACTTTTTGGAACAATATCATAACAGGAAATTTTAAAGAAGGTTTTTACTTAATTCAAAATAAAAATGATGATGCAATAATAAATTTTCTTAATACAGAAGTTTTTTCATTTAAAAGAATTAAACATAATATAGATGGAAAAGAAATTTATGAAATTATTGCCACTAATATAACTGAAGAATATAAATTAACTAAAGAATTAGAAATTCAATTAGAAAAATTAAAATTAATAAATCAAAGATTACTTTCTTATGGACAAAATATTGCAATTCTAACCAGAGAAAAAGAAATATTATCAGCAAAAATTCGTATTCATGATGATATTGGTAAATTACTTTTAATAACAAAAAGAAAACTTACTTCTAACTTAAATAACGATGAACAAAACAAATTATTATCTTTTTGGAAAAATGAATTAGAAGCTTTAACAACTACTCAAAAAGATGAAAAGAAAAGCAATATACAAGTTATATTTGATGCAGCAAGACTTATTGATATTAAAATTGATTTTTTAGGTGATTATCCACAAGAAAATTCATTATTAGAAAAAATATTAATTCATGCAATGCATGAATGTTTAACAAACACCGTTTCACATGCAAATGGCCATTTATTAAATGTTAATGTAAAAGATAATTTAATAAAAATTACAAATGATGGAACCCCACCAAAAGGAATAATTAAAGAAGGAGGAGGTTTATCAAGTTTACGCTCGCTTATTGAAAAAGAAAATGGTAAAATGATAGTGAAAAGTGAACCGCAATTTGAATTAATAATAGATTTACGAGGAGAAAATAAATGAAAAATGGAAAATATTCAGTAATGATTGTAGAAGATCAACAAATGCCTAAAACTCTTTTTTCACATTATATTAATTCTTCAAATCATTTTTATTTACAAATTGCTATGTCGTTACTGAAAATGGAGAAAGTGGATTAGTAGCAGCTGAAAAAATTAAGAAGAAATTTCCTAATATTAAAATAATTATTGTTACCTCTATGCCAGAATGTTCTTATATTAAAAGAGCTAAAAAAATAGGTGTAGAAGGTTTTTGGTATAAAGAAATAAATGAGCAGCCAATTCTTTCTATAATGGAAAAAGTAATAAACGGAGAAATTGTTTATCCTGAACAACTTCAACCAGTAAAAGTAGGATTAGCATTAAGTAACGAATTCACAGAAAAAGAATTAATAATATTACGTTTAATACTCGGAGGTTATAGCAATGTTGAAATAGCCCAAAAATTAGGAGTTTCAGCAGGAGTTATTAAAAACCATGTAGCAAATATGTTATTAAAAACAGGCTTTAGATCAAGAACACAACTTGCTGTAAGAGCAAGAGAAACAGGTCTTGTAATTCTTGATAAAGCAGATGATGAAATATAATTTTAATTATTTAATTTATACCCAAAATAAACTCTTCCTTTTTCTTGAAGAGCACCAATTTTTTTATAAAATTCAATTGAAGGAGCATTCCAATCAAGACAACTCCATTCAATTTCAATATACCCTTCATCTTTTATAATTTTTGCAATCTTAAAGAAGAATTCTTTTCCATATCCTTGATGTCGAAAATTAGGTTTAATAAATAAATCTTCTAAATGTACTTTTATATTAGCAGAAAATGAAGAAAAAATAGGATAATATATTGCATATCCAATATTTTCACCATTATCATTTTCAGCAATAAGCGCAGTAGCAACTGATTTTTCAAAAAGCCAATAATTCAACATTTCAATAGAACCAGTCATATCATTAGGTCTTTTTTCATAAATAGCTAAACCGTTAATCAATGCATATAATAAATTAATATCTTTTTTTGTTGCTTTTCTTATAACTAGATTTTTATTTTTCATATTCTACTCCTAAAAAATAATAATATTAAGAAATAAATTTATTATTT
>URVS01000242.1 GCA_900551385.1 uncultured Mollicutes bacterium
AATAAAATATGTTTAGATGATTATATTTCTAATAAAGAACGAGATAGATTATTAGCAAATGGTGAAATTATTTCTAGTATTAGAATGTCATATATTTTAAATCAAAATATGATTAAAAGTTATGCTTTATCATATTTAGAATTAGGAATTATTTGTGATGATAATTATTCTAATGGCAATATAATTAAATTAGAAAATAACCTTAATAAATATTTTGATAAATACGATGTTTTATTAATACCTGGCTTTATTGGTAAAACAAATAATCAAGAAGTGATTACTTTAGGAAGAGGAAATGCTGATTTAACTGCAGTAATATATGCTTCTATTTGTAATATTAAAAAGGTATATTTATATAAAAATGTTGAAGGTGTATTTCACACTTCTCCAGACGTATATAAGAAATTAAATAAGTATGATTATTTAAGTTTTGAACAAATGCTTTTATTAAATGAAATAGGTTTTGGTATTGTTTCAAAGAAAGCTTTAATTTTTGCTAAAGAAAATAATATAAATATTGAAATTAAATGTTTTGAAAATAATTCTTTAGGAACATTAATTTCTAATAAAGAAAAAGATGATATATTTTTAGGATTTAATATTGTTGATAAAATTGTTAAAGTGGCCTCTTTTCAGGTAATAAATGTTTCTAAAATAATTAAAGAAGAGTTATCTAAAGTTCATATTTTTATTAAAAATGAGGTTATAAATGATAATATTTATTGTTTTGAAATAAATAAATCTATTCTTTCTAATGTAAAAAAAGTCTTAATTTTGGTTATGAATAGAGTAAATAAGGGCTAAAATAAGCAATTTTTTATAATTTTAGCCTGAAAAATCATTAATTTTGTAAATTTATATATAGTAATCTATAAAATAATAGTCTATAATATTTTTACGGAGTTAAAGATGATTAGATTACTTGCAACAGATTTAGATGGAACATTGTTTTATCCAAAAAGAATCTTCAGTGGTATTTCAAAAAAGAATAAAGATTTTTTAAAAAAATTTACTGAAAATGGTAATAAATTAGTTCTTGTTTCTGGTAGAAATATTAATGTTTGTAAAAGAATTAGTAAAAAAATTAAAGCTCCAGTATCTATGATCGGCTGTAATGGATCAGTTATTTATAAAGATAATGAATTTTTTTGTGATCAACCTATGGATACAGAAGTTGTAAGAAAATTTTATGAAAAAAATAAATATGCTGATAACATTGTTGCATGGGTATTTATGTCTGATCGTTATCCTCTTGTATTAGTTCCAGTAAGATTAAATTTCTTTACTAGAATGGGTGTTTTGTTTTATATGCGTACACAATTTTTTTATCGTGATAAGTTATCTTATGGTGAAAAAAAATTGTATAAATTATTTAATGATGATAAAGCACGTATTTATAAAATGATGCCTGTTTATGGTGTTGGCAAAAAAAAGATTGAAGTTGCTAGAAAAGAATACGATAAATTTCTTGATGCATATAGCACTGAATTTGAAATTCTTTGGTCTAGAGAATCAATTGAGTTTATGAAAAAAGGTGTAAATAAAGCTAATGCTTTAAAAAATTTCATAGATGTGCTAAAAATAAATAGTGACGAGGTTGCGGTCGCTGGTGATTCTGGAAATGATATCCCGTTATTTGAAAATTTTTCAAATAGTTATGTGATGAAACATGCTCCAGAAGAAGTAAAGAATAAGGCCAAAGTTCAAATAGATGGTGTCTATTGTATTAGTGATTATGTTGATTAGAAGGAGAAAAATATGAATCAAACTACAAGATATGTTATGGATATTTACCAAGTAAGTGTCATCGTTAGAGATACTCTTGAGTATTTAATTCAAAAGAAAGATGGTTATAATGCAGATGTTTATAAACAAAGAAAAGAAATTTTAAAACTTGCATTAACAGAAAATCATCCTTTTTCCCGTTTTTTAGCAAATAATAATGAAATGGGTGAAAAGGTTAGACAAAACATGACTGACTTTTTTGATTTAATTTATGGTGATGAATCACGTGCTGTATTTTTAGAAAATGATAAAGTTGTTGTTGATAATGGTTACGCTACACAAATTCTTGATTATGTTGTAGGTTTACATGAAACAATTTATGAAATTTGCTTAGGCTTTATAAAAAATTCAAAAGAAAATAATACTTATGAAGAATCTTTTGAAAGATTAATTAATAAAGAAAATGCAATGTATCGTTGCGTTGCATCTTTAATTATTACTGATCAAATTCATCATTTGTTTGTTGAATTTAATAAAGTAATGCATGAATCAAAAGGACAAAGTACTCCTCAAAGTAATTTTATTGGTAATGAATTAAACAAAAATGTTGGTTTCTTTGGCTTTGTAGATTCACATGCAAATTATGATGATGATATTTATAAATTAGCTGTACAAAAGACAAAATTTGTTATCGATTGTATGGGTGGAAAAGAAAAAATTGATGATACAGGAGAAGGTTTAAGAAAAGAAATCTTAAATTTACATGAATTATGGACTAAAGCAGTTGTTTTAACTGAAAACGATTGGAGAGCAGAATATCAAAGAGAAGTTACTGATTTAATTAACTACGATAAAGAAATGCGTGCAAACCAAGAAAAAGTACAAGAAGAAACAAAAGAAGAAACAACTGAATTAACTCCTGAAGAAAATAAAGGAGAATAATCAATGGAAAATATTAAAAATACAACTAAAGCTAAACGTGATTTAAAAATTGCTGAAATTGTTTATTATTCTATTGGTGGTGTTGCTTTAGCACTTGGAGTTTTATTTTCAATATTTGGTTTAATTTTATTGAATCCAACTAAACAAAATTTTGAAGATTCATTTTTAAAACAAGCACAAGATAGTTTCTTTAGTTGGTTAAATCTTGAAACAAATTTTGCTACTGCTGGTTTTGTCTTAATGCTTTGTGCAATTGTTTATTTTGTTATTGTTTTCGCTATATTCGCTAGAAAAGGTGATAAAGTTGAAAAAATTGTCAATTCTAAAAAGAGTAGACAAAGACAAGTTGCTTTTAATGGACCA
>URVS01000243.1 GCA_900551385.1 uncultured Mollicutes bacterium
AAAGACAAGATGGCTCAGGAAAATTAGCATATGTTGTATTGTATACTTCAATGTCCGAATTAGAGTGGCCAGATTATTTAGATGTTGAAACTGGTATTTTTAGATATTATGGAGATAATAGAAAAGCTGGCAATGAACTTACAAAAACTAAACAAGGTGGTAATAAGTTATTGGAAGAAGTATTTTCTATTTTAAATTCAGGCGAGCATCTTGATGATATTCCACCGTTTTTTGTGTTTAAAAAAAATGGAATGAACAGAGATGTTAAATTCTTGGGCTTGGCAGCACCTGGAAATCCAGCTATTTCACCTGACAAAGATTTAATTGCCTTTTGGAGAACAATTGGCAATAATAGGTTTCAAAATTATGAATCATATTTTACTATTTTAGATACAAAAAATGAAATTATAAAACAAGAATGGCTTGAAGCTTTACTTAACGATAATAAAAATAGTCTAAAATTAGCTCCTTTAGCATGGAAAAAATTTATTGAAAAAGGAAGAAATGGAATTAAAGCATTAAAAGCACCAAGAATTTTTAAATTGCCTACAAAATATGAGCAACTTCAATGTAATGAAGACGGTAAAAAATGCGTTAATGCTATAAGAAAACATTATAAAGAGAATCCAAGTGGGTTTGAAGCATGTGCTGTAAGAATAGCAGAAATGATTGATAATCATTTTGAAAATTTTGAATTGACAAGGCCATGGAGAGATGGCGGCAGAGACGCGATAGGAAAAATATGTAATTTCTACTGGGAATACTAATGCAAATTTTCCACTGAAAATAGATTGTGCTTTAGAAGCTAAATGCTATGATGAAAACAATAGTGTAGGAGTAAAAAATATGTCTAGACTAATATCTCGAATTAGATATAGACAATTTGGAATTCTTGTAACAACGAGCTATGTTGATGGGCAAGCTTATAAAGAAGTAGTAGATGATGGACATCCTATACTTATTGTTACTTGCTCTGATATTGCATATATTTTAGGAAGAAATATGCTTAATAGTGAAACTATAAATCAATGGTTGATTGAACTTGATAATAATGTTTATCATAATAATTCATTTCATTAAATTTATTAATTTATAAAGATAATGAATAGAATTATTTATATATTAAATGATAAAAAGAGGTATTATGTACGAAGAGTTACGAAATATTAATGAATTGAAAAGGCAAAGAATTAGAGGAATATATAAACATTGGATTTATGTTTCTATGAACGATTTTCATTATGTATGTGATTGCTTTCAAAAAGTTAATTATTCAATTCAAGATATTAATGGCGAACTAACAAATAATGAATTTGGTATGAAAGAAATTGTATATATAATTTCTTTAGTTGATTGGATAAAGGATTCTTATACTAGAATTTTAGAAAAAATAAAAAAAGAAGTGGCTCAAAAGTATGTTTTTTCAAAGCCTTCTGAATTAAAATTAGCTAAAGATTATTTTGCTGCAATTAGATCTTATATTGTTGCTCATCCAATGAACACGACAAGACATAATAAATTTGGATTTGATGGTGACTTTGTTTGTGTTGATTTAACGACAAATGATAGTCTATTAATGCCATTGGTTCGAGAAAATCAATTCTTTAGTGTTGATTATTATGGCTTACATAATGGGAAAAATAAAAAACATAAATATTATTTGCTTTCATATTCTAACAGTATGGATAAAAACAAATATTCTAAATATATTTCATTTAGTATCGATGATATACTAAATGTTGCAAGATTGTATATTGACGCACTATATGAATTAGACAATTTATTGGCAAAATTAAAAAGAAAAGATTATTAATATATTTACATATTAATCTTGTGTTTTATGACAATATAAATAATCCATAAAATGAATTTTAAAAAAGGAAATCTAATTACGATGCTTATTCTTGAAGAAATGATAAAATTAACAATTGAATTCTATAATTCATTAGGAATTAAAATATCAAAAGAAGATGAAATGATGGCTGTTCAATCATTAACTATGCCTGAATACGCTAAAGAATATAATGATAAACATAATGAAAATATAAAAGATTATAGAGCGTTATCTACTGTTGGTGATGCTATATGTGGAGCATATATTATGCTGAAAGAATATAATATAGATATCACATCAGAAGAATTAACTGATAAAAAGAAAATAGTAACAAATGAGCATTTAAATATTATAGGAGAAAATTTATTATCAAATAAATTATTTGCAATTAATAACGATTTAAAAGAAGATAATAAAAAATCTTATGCTACAGCTTTTGAAGCAGTGATAGGATTTATAAGTATAATAAATAAAAATAAAGTTGATGAGATTCTTAATAAATATCTTATATAGAGTTTTTATATTAAATGTATAAGTGCAAAAATTGTAAAAAATTGCACTTGAAAATTATAGAATAACATTATAAGTGCAATTTAAAAGCGTAATAATTGCTAATTATAATTAAAATATATAAAATTAAAGTAATAATATTAATTGTTCCACGGGAATGACATTAATGTTGGCAAAATGCGTACATATAGTATAGCAACCGGAAAATATGGATTAACAATTATATTATTTAGTAGATTGGATGTGTTAGGATCTACTAATGTGGAAAGTATCGCCCAGTTTAATATGAGTTAATTAACTAATGTTGTTAATAATGAAATTATTAAACACGCTCCACACGAATAATTAATTATTTGAGCATGTGGCCATCTCAATGAAGATGAAACACTAAGAATTATTACTAATAAATATATTAGTAAATTAGGTGCTTTTATCATGAGATGGTTTTTATTTTGCCTTTATATAAGCATCTAAAATATGTTTATACGGAGGATACTTAAATGAATAAAACATAATTTTTTTAATAAGAATATAAATTATTAACATGTGAAACAAAATGTATATAAAATGGTTAAAATGTTTCACATGATATTGCATAAAAGTGAAACAAAATATTAGTAAATGCTGATATTAATGCCTCAGTGAATATATTGAGAAAAAGTAATCCTAATTTAGAATGTAT
>URVS01000244.1 GCA_900551385.1 uncultured Mollicutes bacterium
GTTATTACAAGAAAATATAGATTTAATTAATATTAAATGTCATGATATGAAACATAAAATTAGGTTATTAACAAATGGTAAAAATTTTTCTAATGAAGAAATAGAAAGTATTGATAAATCTATAACAATTTACGATAGTTCACTTAAAACAGGTAATGAAGCATTAGATGTTATATTAACTGAAAAAGCTTTTATTTGTAATGAAAAAAATCTTAAAATTAATAAAGAAAAAGATTTTATTTCTATTAATATAAAAAATTCGTTTAAAGGCAAAATAAATCTTGATAAAGATGGGCTTCCTATTACTGATAATGTTGATAAAAATTATCATGGATTTGGAATGAAAAGTATTTCATATATGGTTGAAAAATATCATGGAAATTTATCTATTGCTATAAATGATAACATTTTTAATCTAAATATTTTATTTTTAAACAAAACTGCATAATAAGAAATTAAATATACCTCATGAGTATTTAATATTGACTAAAAGCGCTTTACAAAGTAATTTTTCATTATCAAAAATTAAAATTTTTGTAAAGGAGGCAAATGTGAAACACGATTTTAATTATAAAGAATTAATGAAAAAATTACCTTTTGGAATCATCTGCGGATCTAATGGTATTATTGCATTTTTTTCATTAATTGGTACCGTAATTTCTTATGTTATTTTATCTGGAATTGCAGCTCAAACAAATAAAACTATAACGTTATTTGAAAATTGGTGGCAAACTTTGTTATTTGTTGTATGTGTTATCTCTACAACGCTTATGATTGTTACTTTTGTTTTATTTATTTTAAAAACAAAAAATAATAAACAAAATGAAAATAATGATTTAGCTAACAAAAACCATAAATCTATTTTTTCATGTTCGGTATGGACAATGTTAACAATCTTTTTTACTTTGTTAACAACTTTCTTTAGCGTAGGAACAAGTATTGCTCTTGATAATGCGGCACCTATTAATAAAACTTTAGGAGTTGATGCTTATGTTAAAGTTCAAACAGGCCAAGGAGCAGGAGAAAAAGCAGAAAGATTTTCTTCAGATTTTATTGAAAAAACTGCTGATGGAAAACCTATTTATCAAACTGATTCAAGTGGTAATAAGTCTACTATTAAAAACAATAAAACGATGCGTGAAAATTCTAAAAAAGTATCTGAACAAGTTGCTGTTGAGGGTACAGTTTTATTGTGGAATAATAATGAAGCATTGCCATTACAAACAACTGATAAAATAAGCTTATTTGGAATTGCTAGTGCAAAAGATAAATATGCAGTAAGTGGTTATGGATCTGGTGAAATAAAAACAACCCCTACTGATGAAAAATTATCTACTGCTTTAGAAAATAAAGGATTTTCTATCAATAAAAAATTAGATGAAAGATATGAATATTTTACTGATGAAAATATTAAAAAAGGCAATTTTAATTATGGACTTCATGCTGGAAGATGGCCAAATAGCAATTTTAAACCAGTATATTGTACTAATGAAGTTCCTTGGAATGAAGTAGAGTCTATTGCTAATGAAACACTTGATACATATAGTACAGCAGTGTATGTTATTTCAAGAAGAGCTGGTGAAGATCAAGATATCATAGATAATATTGAAAATAATGAAACCGATGTTGATGGAGGAATGAATCATCTTGAATTAAGTAAAGATGAAGCAGAAGTTCTTTTAAAATTAGCAGAAAAGAAACAAGCAGGTTCACTTAAGAAAATTATTGTTTTATTAAATACTGCTAATCCTCTTCAATTTAAAGAAATAATAAAAGACAAATATTCAATAGATGCTTGTGTTTGGACTGGTATTGGTGGAACTGAATCTTTAGTGCAAGTAGCAGATGTTTTATCTAATTCTAATTATATTACTTCTGGTCATGCTCCAGATACTTTATTAATGGATAATCATTTAGCACCTGCAACTGTAAATTTTGGTGACTATACTTGGACTAATGATGATATTAAAGAAAAACTTAAAGATTTACCATATTTAAATGATGAATATAAATATTATTATCAAACTCATAATTTAAAATATATGGTTTATCAAGAAGGTATATATGTTGGCTATAAATATTTTGAAACTAGATATGAAGATTATGTTATAAATAGAAATAACGCTAACGGAAGTAATGGTAGTTTTAATAATAATAATTGGAATTATAAAAATGAAGTTGCTTTTCCTTTTGGCTATGGTTTATCATATACAGAATTTGAAAGAACTAATCCAACTTTTATAGAAAATGAAAATGATTATAATGTTTCATTGAATATTAAAAATATTGGAACAAAATATGCTGGAAAAGATGTTTTACAAGTATATTTATCAAAACCATATACAGATTACGACAAACAAAATGGTGTTGAAAAAGCTAGTGTTGAATTAGTAGGTTTTGCTAAAACAGATGTTTTACAAACAAATGGTGAAGAAACATTAAATGTAACAATTGATAAAGAATCTTTAAAAACATATGATTCATATGGTAAAAAAACTTATATCTTAGAAAAAGGTGATTATTATTTAGCTATTGGTACAGATGCTCATGATGCAAATAATAATATCTTAGCTAAAAAAGGATATACACCTAGTAATACTGATAATCGTATGGATAGTAAAGGTAATCCAGAAATGGTTTATAAAATTACTATTGATAATGATGCCCCTAATTGTTGTCAATATTCTTTCCCGGCAAAATTCAAAAATAATAATACATTAGTGTCTGCTTAAAAAGTTTTAGCGGACACTAATAATTATTTTAGAAATATACCTAACATAATGGAAAAGAACCGAACTCCCAAAAATCCATCCGTATATGATCAGTTTGTATATAAATTTTCAATTAATATACTCACAATAAAAAGAATACCTACAATTAAAAACTAAATATTTCTATTTAATAGATATCCCTTTCCAACCTAAAACTTATTGAGGAAATCCTCATCTTTATGAACGGAAACTTGAATCTAAAACCTATTGGACAACTTTCTACTTACTTTTCTTCAAGAATTCACCTATT
>URVS01000245.1 GCA_900551385.1 uncultured Mollicutes bacterium
ACTTTTTAAATAACCTTGATCATCAATAGAATCATCAACATATTCATGTTTAATCATTATATTTAAATTAATCATTTCATTATTTTTATCAAAAGAAACACTTATATTTTTTTCATCAATTTCAATAAATGAAGTCTTTAAAATTGTAATAAATTCATTATAATTTTCTCCTTCAATATTTAATCCTTCTAAAAATGAATTTGGATTATAATAATTCATTTTTTTAGCTTTAGATAAAGTTATATATTCACCTTTTGTTTCTTTGTTTTTAGAATCACCTTGTTCATTATAATATTTAATTCTTTGTTTACCATTATCATCTACTATTTTTGTTGCTTCTTTAGAATATCTATATAATTCTAATTTATTATTATCAAGTATATAACTACTTTTCTCAATTAAAGTCATTCCATCATTATATGTTTGATATGTATCATTTTTATCCATTAAAACATTATCTTTATATATTTCTACATTAAAAGATGAAGTATATTCATCATTATAATTTATTGTATATTTTTTAGCTTTATTCCATCTATCAAATAATTCTTCTTGTGTAAAATTTTCACTACTTGTAACTTCTTTACTAGTTGTACTACTAGAAACATTATTATTACAAGAAAAAATACTAAATATTAAAACTAACGTTAAAAGAAACTGAATTTTTTTCATAAAACCTCCCTTATAAATTATGAAAACTTAAAATTAAATTGCATCTCTAATAATCTAAACAATTCATCCATTACTTTATTTGCTTGAGCAATTATATCAATATCAAATAATTTTTTTATCACCTCATCTTGTTCTATCTTATTTACATGAAATATATCAAAAGCCATTCTCAAAAAACATTCTGTTTTATTTTTTAAAGTAAAATATTTATCACATTTCTTTAACATATAAGAACGCATTAATCCTGAAGTACCTATTTCCACTTCATAAAATTTACTTTCACTCCAATATGGATTATATGATTTAAAAATTTTTATTAATTCATCAGTTGTTTTTTCGTTAATATAATTAATTAAAATATCTTGAGTATAAGCTTCTATATATATGTCTCTTAAATTTTCATTTAATTCAGTAATAGCTAATTGAAGCGATGTTTCAATAGCATAAACCATTATTAAAGGCATATTTTTATTAAAACACATTGTAGCAATATAAAATTGATTATCAAACATTACTTTTACAAGTTCTAAAAGCACTCCATCTTTAGTGTGAAAGATATTTTGAAAAGTACCTGCTGATACATCTGCTTCTTTAATAATATCAAGCATAGTTGTTTTATTAAATCCTTTTTCAATAAACATTTTTACACAAGTCATTAATATTCTTTTTTTTGGTTCTTTAACTTCATTTCTACTTATCATTTTAGTTTGCATCCTGGTTTACAACCCAATTATAATATAATTTACATTATTTAGCAATTTAATTATTTTATTGATATAGCAATTGCCATTTTAAAAAAGGTTAATTCTATCCGTTAATTAGAAATTTTAATGATAAGCCTCATATTTAATATTCTATATAATATTTCTTTCGTAAATTATTGCTTTATATTTTAACTATTATATTTTTCAAATTCTTTAATTTTCAAAATATCTTCTTCTGAAACAGATGTTTTCATTTTCTTTTCTACACAATATACATCTTTCATAGAAATAAAATGTTCAACATTTGATTTAAGAGATTCTTTTATTGCTATCATTTTCAGTTTTTCACAAAATTCTTTTATATCTGCACCATTATAATTATTTGTGTTTTTTACTAAATAATTGTAATCTATGTCTTTTGATATAGGCAAATTATTTAAATATATTTTAAACATTGCTTTTCTTGCTTTAAAATCAGGAAGAGGAATATATATTTTTTCATCAAATCTTCCAGGTCTTAAAAAAGCAGAATCAATAGCCCAAGGTCTATTTGTTGCAGCAATCACTAAAACCATCGAATTGTTTTTTTTATTTATGCCCTGCATTTCAGCTAAAATCTCTGGTACTAAATCATTATTACCATCTAAATAATCATCATTTCTTTTTGAACCAATTGCTTCAAATTCATCAAAGAAGATTATTGCTTTATTTGACGATCTTGCTTTATCAAAAATTGACTTCACCTTTTTTTCACTTTCACCATACCATTTCGATTTAATATCAGAACACTTTATAGGGATAAATAAGGCATCTATTTCATTAGAAGCAGCTTCTGCAAATAATGTTTTACCAGTTCCAGGTAATCCGTAAAGTAAAATACCACCACCGATTTTTTTATTAAATTTTTCAAACAAATCAGGATGTTCAAATGGCAATATTACTTTTTCTTTAAAAATATTTTTTGCTTGTTCTAAGCCAGCAATATCTTTAAAAGTAATTTTATTTTTTTCATGTTTAATATTTTCATTACCATTAGTCTTTAATTTATTTTCTTTTTCAATTTGTTCCGAGTAATCATTATTTTTATTAAATGATTCTAATTCATTAGAGTCAACTTTAACAGGATCATTTATTTGATAACTAACATTTTTTTGCTCATTAGTCTTACAAAATTTTAATTTTTCATATATATTTTTTATTAATTCGCATATTAAACACACTATAAAAAATGATATAATCCCTCCACATATAATTAATATAGGAACCCAACTTAATATAAAGGATGTAATTATAAAAGGAAAAGCAATTACAGCTATAATAATTAATATATAATAATATTCATCAATAAGCTCAAAGATTTCATCAAGCTCATATCCATAAAACAAAACAAGGAAAATCCAAATAAGTGATGCCAAAGATACAATTACAATTATAGTAATCCACCATCCTTGATATGTTTCCCATACATTTAAATATTCACAATCCCATTTTTCATAATTAATCTTATTTATTTTTCCTTCAACAAAAAATCTACAATTTAAATATTTAATTTCACCATGCTTTATTTTAATAGAATATTTTAGTTCTTTTTCACCTAAATTTGTTTCATTGTCATAAATAGAAAAAGTTACATAAA
>URVS01000246.1 GCA_900551385.1 uncultured Mollicutes bacterium
GTTTAAGTAAGACAGAATTTAAAGAATATGTTGGTAACTTAAAATATGCAGAATACAGATGTGAGGAAATATATATAAGATTAGAAGCAATTGAAAAGGAAGCAAAAGAGTTAGTATAATAAAATTTAACTATATTAATTATTGAAGAGGATATCTAGTATGTGATTAGGAAAACATTTACTGGATATCCTCTTTATTATTTTAATTAATTTTAGTTAACTATATTAAAATTAAAACACTTTATAAAAGTAGTTAATTTAATTGAAATTTAAAGTATTATGAAAATAGCACCTAATAATAACAAATATATAGATAAAAGTATTAAATGCAATAATATACTATGAGTCATAGTGATAATGTTCGACAAAGAAGTTGTTCGTAATAAAGTATAATTAAGAATGATTAATGCTAATTATTAAGATTTTATAATAGTTTAATTTAGCTAAATTTTTATGTACTATGTTAAGCAGTATGAGAAGAACAGCAGCGTGTATTGATTCAGATACTAATAAGATAGAGAGAAGAATTATAATTAAGCAATTTACTGATGGAGAAATTGATTTTTTTTTCAATTATGGAGTATTAACAACAGGCTTTGATGCACCTAAAACTAGAAATATTGTAATATGTAGACCTATAAATAGCACTATATTATATTAAAGAAATATGATTATCCACCAGATAAATTCAAGAAGGTATTGGAGGTATTTTCTAGATAAGCTAAACTAATGTGTTGGAATTGTTAATTTTAATTATGAAGGATATGGAGTGGTAGCAGAGAATAAAAGTAAATATAAGGCATAGTAAGAATAGAATGAGATTTAAAAAGTCTCACTCTATATATTAACTTATAATATATAATAAGTATGTATATGTAAGTACTGATAATACTGAAGATGCTTTTAGAATGTTTACTATATTAAATAATAGGGGAATACCATTAACAAGTGCTGATATTATTAAATCTTAAAATATTGGAGAATTAAGTAGTGATAGAGAAGTAAAAAAGTATGCTGAAATTTGGGAAGATATCGAAGGAAGATATGGAGAAGGTTTTGATAGATTTATTCAATTTATAAGAACTATTTTAGTTAAAGAAAAAGCTAGAGCAAATTTGTTAGATGAATTCAATCAAAAGATTTATTCAAAAGGGATAATTTCTAAAGGAAAAGAAACACTAGATTTAATTTATAAATATAGTGAAATTTTTGATAATATCATTGATTTACAAGATGCATCTCTTTCTAATGAGTATAAGAATTTAATAACTATAATGAAAATGGGGTTTAGGTCAGAAGATTGGATTCCACCAGTAATGTATTATTATAGTAAATTTAAGTATGAAAGATTAGAAGAGTTTTTGAAGTTACTTGAATTTAAATTTGCTGGCGATTGGATTTGTGGAATAACTCCAACAGTAAGATTGGATGCAATGAATGAAATCCTTAAGGCTATAGAAAAAACTACATTAGAAAATTTACAAGAATTATTTGAAAATAATGAAATATTTAAGGTTGATTTAGAGAGCCTTAATATAATTTTACAAGGTAATATATATGGAAAACAATATGCTAAATATTTATTATTAAAAATAGAATATTTAATGGGGGATAATACGCTACATTTATCTAATCATAAATATATTACAGTAGAACACGTATTGCCTCAAAACCCTAAAGAAGATAGTGAGTGGGTTAAAAATTTTTCAAAAGAAGAAAGAGAGTATTGGACTAATAAACTAGCTAATTTGGTATTGCTTAGTAAAAAGAAGAATAGTTCATTAAGCAATTTAGATTTTAAAGATAAAAAGAAAAAGTATTTAAGTGGAAGTATAGATGTGTTCAATTCTAGTAAAATATTCTTACAAAATAATGAATTATGGAATAAAGATGTACTAGATGAAAGACAAAAGAAAATTGAAAAAATATTAATATCTAATGAATATTAGTTAATAATAGACAAGCAATTTTGGTAGATGATTGTGTAATGTTAAATTTATTACAGGGGATATATTTACTATGTTTCTTTACTGTGCCATTGAATTAATTATATAAATGATATATAATTAAAAAGAAATTTAAGCGTTGTGTTATTTAAAAAATAAAAGAACCATTTAATTATAGAATGGTTCTTTTATTTTATACTAAATACATAAAAATATTAGTATAATACTTGTAAATTTAAATAAAAGTAGTATACTAGTGTTAGTATCGAAGTGAACGTATGTTTGAAAATGAATTTTATTTTTTAAGGGGGATCTTATGACTAAAGATAAGTATAGAGTAATAGATTTATTTTGTGGGTGTGGCGGATTGTCATTAGGTTTTTTGAAGGCTGGATATGATGTTGTAGTTGGAGTTGATCATGATGAGGCCGCATTAAAAACATATAAAGCGAATCATAAAGATTCACTAGCGTTAAAAGCAGATTTATTTACAGATGAAGCTATAAATGATATTGTAGAGGCTTATGAAGAAAAAACAGGAACAAATATTGTGGATCTAGTAATAGGTGGGCCACCATGTCAAGGCTTTTCATTAACAGGATCTAGAGATATAAATGATACTAGAAATACTTTATACTTAGCAGTTGTTAAATGTGTAAGAAAGTTTAGACCAAAAGCTTTTTTAATTGAAAATGTACCAGGAATAGCAACTTTGTATAAAGGTGCAGTTAAAGAACAAATAATTAATACATTTGAAGATATGGGATATAGAGTCTCTGTAACTGATAAACCTTTAATTGCTGCGGATTATGGGGTTCCACAAATAAGAAAAAGGATGTTTTTTGTTGGAATAAGAGAAGATATATGCTCTAATATTGGTGAGAAATTTATATTCCCGAGTCCAACAAATTTACCAATAAATTATGTAACATGTAAGGATGCATTAAGTGATTTGCAATCTCGTGAAAATGAGTTAGGTACAGAAGAAGATGAATATATTAGTGAACCATTAACAGATTACCAAAAAATGATGAGAAAAAATAGTGTTAAATTA
>URVS01000247.1 GCA_900551385.1 uncultured Mollicutes bacterium
ATATTTTAATAGAATTATTAATATTTATTTTTTTAAATAATAAAGATAATAATAATCCAAATAATAAACCTATTCCTATTCCTAAAATAATAGATACAGGAACTTGATAAAATATTGAATAATCAAAATTACCATTATTAACCATAGTTAAAAATGAAGAAAATAAGACTATTACAAATACATCATCACATGAAGCTCCAGTTATAATCATTTGCGGAATATTTTTATTTGTACCATATCCTTCTTCTTGTAATTTTATCATTCTTGGAACTACTACTGCTGGAGACACTGCCGCCATAACTGAACCTAATAAACAAGATTCGAAAATAGATAATTTTAAAATAAAATGTCCTAATAATAAATAACCAATAATTTCTAAACATGCAGGAACAAAACATAGCATTATTGCTGGTCGACCAACTTTCTTTAAATCATTAATATTTAAAGATAAACCTGCTCTAGTAAGAATAACAATTAACGCAAATTGTCTTAATGAACTAGATATCGATAAAATATCATTATTAATTAAATTAAAAACATATGGACCTAATATAATACCAGTAATTAAATAACCAATTAATGAAGGTAATTTTATTTTTTTAAAGATAGTACCTAAACAAAGAGCACAAATAATAATTAAACCAAATGACAAAATAAAATTCATAATTTTCTCCAAAAAAAGAGCCAATAACCCTGTAAAAACAGAAGTTATCAGCTCAAAATAAGCGGTTTTAAGATTTAATCTTATGGAAGAACTTCATCTCCAAATAAATAATATTCTCTTAAATTTTAAAAAACAATTATTTTTTTAAAATATCTACACTATCATCAAACATTCTTTCATGATAATGTTCTATATATTCACCATTAAATACTTTTAACATATATTCAAAATTAACAGCTAATTTATATTTAGATAAATCGTTTTTATTAATCCAAAAATTATGTCCTTCATCATTAGATTTTAATTCTCCAGAAAAACAATTAGTTTTAAATAAGAAACAAATATTTCTTATATCATCTTTAAACCATTGTTTAATTCCACATAATTCTACATTAGAAATATCTAATCCAGTTTCTTCTTTTATTTCTCTAATTACTGAATCTACTATTGATTCATGATTTTCAACATGTCCACCAGGAAAAGCAATTCCTTTCCAAGATTTAATTCTATCTTGTACTAAAATATTATCTTTAGAATATATCATGCACATGTTAGTTAATATTACTTTTTCTTCTTTATGCATATTTATTTTAATTTTAAAACAAGTTCATCAAGTTTATTTTTTATATCTTCAGAAACTCTACCTTTAATAGTAACATTATCAATATAATTAATATTTTTTAAATTATCTAATAAAGATTTCATGTTCTTATTAGCCATAGGAGCCCACATACCATTTTCAATTAAAACAATATCTCTATTTTGATAATTATGATCTAATAAAGAATGAATAAAATCTTTCATAAATGGAAATATATCTCCATTATATGTAGGAGTAGCTAAAACTAATTTAGAATATCTAAAAGCTTCTGATAAAGCTAAAGAATGGTCACATCTAGATAAATCAAATACATTTACTTTAACATTATTTTCTATTAATTTATTTTCTAAATATTTACATGCTTCTAAAGTATGATTATATACACTACAAAAACATATACATACACCATTTTCTTCTGGTAAATAATTACTCCATGTCTTATATAAACCTAAATAATAAGATAAATTATCTTTTAAAATAGGACCATGAAGAGGACAAATAATTTTAATATCTAAATTTTCAGCTTTTTTTAAAACATTATTAACATATTGACCGAATTTACCAACAATACCAAAAAAATATCTTCTTGCTTCATCTACCCAATTATTAGTATCTAAAGATGAACCAAATTTACCAAAACCATCACTAGAAAATAAGATCTTATCACATGCATCATATGAAAACATAACTTCAGGCCAATGAACAAATGGAGCGGCAATAAACGTTAATTCATGTCTACCTAAAGATAAACCATCACCATCTTTTATAACAACTTTTCTATCTCCATAATCAGTACCAAACAAATTCTTCATCATATTAAATGCACTAACTGAAGCAAATATTTTTGCATTAGGATATTTCTCCATAAAAGCATCAATATTAGATGAATGATCAGGTTCCATATGATGAACAACTAAACAATCAGGTAATTTACCATTTAATTCTCTTTCTATATTATTTAACCACTCATCTTTAAAATGTTTATCAACTGTATCTAATACACATATAGCTTCATCATCAAAAATAATATAAGAATTATATGTCATACCATCATTAACTTTATATTGACCTTCAAATAAATCAATATCTAAATCTTTAACACCAATATACTTAACATCATTACTAATCATTAAATTTACCTAAAAAACTTATAATACAAATTTTCCTTTCTACATGGAATTATGATACTATAACACTTATTTATAATCAACTTATCAATATTTAAATTTATTTTCTTGTCATTCTTTTTAAACACCACGTCTTTTTACCACATATAGGACATTTCAATTTTCTTTTTTTCAATGTATGCATTCCAAAAACATAATCTTTAATTGAAGGTATAAACCTTTCATGACATTCAGCACACTCAAAATATCCAATATTCACATCTAAAAGTACTAATCCAAATAAACCAACAAAAATAAAAATGAATGATAATACAATTAATATAATTTTTAAATATGTAGCAATAGAAACAATTCCCACTAACAATATCAATGTAATTACAGAACATATAAAAGCACAACCAATTAAAATTTCACCAATCAATTTCTTCTTATTTTGTATTTTTTCTTTTTTTAATTCATCAATAATTAATTTCTCTATTAATAAATCATTTGACTCTTCTTTAATATAATCACCTATAAATAATTCACTTAGCGATATACCTAATTCATTACATAAATTTTTCATTATTGAAACATCTGGTAAACCTTTTCCTGTTTCCC
>URVS01000248.1 GCA_900551385.1 uncultured Mollicutes bacterium
CAAATGGCATAATATATCCATGATTTTCATTTAAATTATTTATATCATTACATATATATTTTGCATAATTTTCTGGATTTTTCTCATTTATATTCCACATTTGTAAAAACATTATTACAAAACTTTTTACTGCATCACCTTCAAGCATTACTGCACAATCTTTCCAATGACCATATTTACTTATCCTGTTAATATATTCATCACCTATATTTATACCACCGTTAAAAGCTACTTTACCATCTATGACTAATATTTTTCTATGATCACGATTATTTTGATGTGTTGATAATGCTGGCCTTATAGGTGAAAACATCTTACACTGTATTCCTTTTGTTTTAAGATATTCAGGATAATTATAAGGCAACATGGCAATGGAGCACATACCATCGTACATAACCCTTACCTCAACACCTTTCTTCACCTTCTCCTCTAATAAATCACTGATGGTATTCCACATTTCTCCTTCTTCAATGATAAAGTATTCCAAAAAAATATATTTTTCAGCTTTCTTTATTTCTTCAAGCATTCTTTTATATTTATATTCTCCCAGTGGAAAATATTCAATCTTTGTATTTTTATATATTGGATATTTACTAACTCTCTCAACATATCTAGCTAAATTGGCCACTTGTATATTACTTTTATATAGAGTATCCATTACATCAGCATTTTGTTTAACAAATATACTTGTCTCTTCTTCTAGTAATTCTAATCTTTTATTAATTATCTTTACTCCATATTGAAATTCAACAAACAAATAAAATATACAACCAAATACAGGAACCAACAAAATAGGAATTATCCATGCTAGCTTAAATGAAGGATCTTCTTTTTTATTTAAAATATAGATAACCAATATAGTTGATAATACTGTAAAAAAACTATATAAGTATATTATATAATCTGTTAGTTTTAAAAACATAATAGCTAATATTAATACTTGAATAAATAATAATATTAAAATCATAAATGTCCTTCCATATATCACATTAAACAACTTCTTTTTATGGACATTCATCATATCACCTTTCTTTCTTTAAATAACTTATTTATTTAACTGCATTATCACTTTTTACTTAATATAATTTATTTAATAATCTATATTTTTATCTTTAATAAAAAAAATAGGATGCACTTCTGCATCCTATAAACTACTTGCTATTCTAATTTTATATTCATTTTCAATTATGTTATCAATAATCATATTCATTATAGTATTACATACATAACAAGCGTACCTTAAATCATGTTCATAACTGCTATAATTTTCATACTGAAATAACATTTCATTTATAAACTCAACAACATTTTCCGCTTTAATTTCTATGTTCTTTTCATCTGTAAAATTATATTCCTTTGCTACTTTATCTAAGTTCTTTTCATACATTAAATGTTCCTTTACTATATTGGCACTTTTAAATTCCCATCTTTGATGATGAGGTAAACAGAAATAGTCACAAAGGAAATGACATATTACTCCTAACTCTTGATTAAATTTATTAATAGTATAAGTAGTATATAAATCTTTAATTGATAAATTACTTAAAAACTCAATTTTATTAATTATCATTAAAAAGCTTTCATCTTTATAATGCTTCATTAGCTTGTACTTTAAAGCACAGTCAGGCTTTATATTACCCCAAATAAACTGTGTTTCTTTTAATAAAGCCTTTTTATCATAATCCATATTTTCGTATATTTTTCTGCCCATTAGCATATGAGTATTTATTAACATAATGTAACCTTCTTTATCATTTTATTATTAATATAATAGTATGTTCATCTACTATTAACAATATGTATTAAGAGGCAATTATGTCATACTTTAAATAATACTAAAATTATTTCATCTAAATTTAAAATATTCTATTTTTAACTATTTATATTTTTTTCTTATTTCTTCAAGCTTCTGAAGAAATAAATTTTTGCTATTTTCAATTTCCACATTTTCATTTTTATGTTTATTCAATATCTCTTCTTTAAAATTTCTAAATTTATAATTAAATTTAGTAGAATGGCCTGTTGGATGCCCTTGTACTAATCGTTCTTTAATAAAGTTTAATTTAGACACTTCTTTCCTTATACCATTAGACAATCCTTCTATTTTATCCTTTAATGTATCCACAGAAGTTCTTATCTTATCACCAAACTCACTAACATCACCTTCAGTACCATCTTTAATATAATATAGCTGATTAGCTGCATTATTTAATATTAATTGAATTTCAGATTTTAATTCTTTTATTTCACTTAAAGCCTTCTCAGACCTCTCCATAAGTTTATTTATATCAATAGTAGCTTTAATGGATGTTATAGTATCAGCAATTACAATTAATGTTATTATTATAGCTGCAATCATAACAAAGTTATCATTTAATAATAATACATACTTTTCTATAGGCTTATGTATGAATTGTACCAGTAAAATAGATAGTACACCCCAAAACAATGAGCATACAAGACAAATTCTTCCCTTATATTGTATTTTGTAATAACTATAATCCCAATACCTAACCTTAAATATTGTTTCCATAAGCCAGCCAGTAAAATATTCTAGAATAGTAGCTGCTATCATTCCAACAAAATAAACAGCAAAAAGATTATTCCTAAATGGTAGCGTTATAAATAACACTAATACAGCACCCAATCCGTAAATTGGCAGAAGAGGACCACTTAAAAAACCTCTATTTATAAGTTTTTTATTTTCAAATGATACAATTGTTGACTCAATGCACCATCCTAGAAAACAATATATATAAAAAAATATGAACCATTGATATATATTATATAACCCCATGTTATCTCTCCTTTCATTTCTAGATGCTTAATTTTTTAATATACCTCTTAATATACTTATTTTACCACTTTTTATTTATTTTTCCTTATTGTTCATAAATATTTTTTATTTTTATAGTACAAAAGTGGCTGGCGCCACGCTTCAGCGAAGAAAGCAACTTTTGTTAGCCAACCAAAAGGTTCTAAAA
>URVS01000249.1 GCA_900551385.1 uncultured Mollicutes bacterium
CATCAAGATTTAATTCATATTTATTTGCGTATCCTTTATTATCATTAGTACAAGCCCATTCTTTAGCAAGTTCTAAATATTCTGTACAATAAAAACCTTGACCATAATCATTATATGTTTTACCTTCACCAAATATTGGATTTTCAATAATTTTTGGTGAACCATGATATAGAATAATTTTTTTCATGCTCAACTCCTTATGTACTTCCATAGAAGTATATTAATATTATACTTCCATAGAAGTAGTATATCAATTATTTTAAATTTATATTATAATATTAATGAATTTATTTAAGGGGTAAATATGGAACAAAAATATATTGAAGATAAAATGCATGAATTAGAAAAAATAATAAATTATAAATTTAATGATATTAATTTATTATGTGAAGCATTAAAAGCAAAAAAAATAGTTGATATAGTTTTTAAAAGTAAAAATCATAAAGAATATTCTAATGATAAATTGGCTCTTGTTGGAGATACAATATTAAAATTTGTATTAGCTGAATATTTATATAAAGATAAATCATTAAAAACAAAAGAAGATATTACAAATAAAAAAAGTAAATTAGAAAGTAATAAAACTTTACATAAAATTTTTATTGGTGAAAATTGGAGAAGATTTGCTTATAATGATGATAATTTTTATGATGAATCACCTAAAGAAAATAGAGTAAGTTGTAAGCAACATAATCAATATATTGAAGCAATTATTGCAGCAATTTATTACGATTCTTCTTTTGATAATGTAAAGCACTGGATATTATATTTTTTATATCCATTATTAAAGAAATATAGTGATATATGTTACAATAAAGAAAAAGAAGGTAAATAAAATGAAAACAACTGAACAAATAAAAAAAGAATTAACACTTATTTTAATGTATTTGAATCAAAGATGTGAATATGAAAGAATGATTAAAAAAAATATAACTTACTCTTTTAAAGGATATGATTTTGATGATATTAATGCTTTAAGTGAAGAAGAATATATTATTGATGATGGCTATAAAAGTAAAAGAATATCATTTACCGATAAAGGAATAGAGAAAGCTAAAAAATTATTAAAAGAATGGAATATAGAAGAATAAAATGGAAAATTTATTTAATTACGCTACTAAAGAATTATCTCAAGATGCTTTTTTAATGTGGTTAATGGCTAATTATAATTGTGAAGAAGATAAACAATTAAAAGATGCATCAAGAAAATTTATATGTAAATTATTTGAAATCAATAATATTGATATAAATGAAAATGAAATCTTAAATGCTGAAGTTTATCCTCAAGAAAACAAGATTGATATTTATGCAATTATTGATATAAAAGATAAAGGCAAATATGGTGTTTTTATTGAAGATAAAACATCATCTTTTGAACATAATCAACTTGTTAAATATAATAAGGATATTGAAAATATAAAAAATAGTGATAAATTAGATTATGTTTTAAAAATATTTTATAAAAGTCATTTAATTGATAATGAAGAAAGAAAAAGAATAAATGACGCTAAATGGAAAGAATTTTCTTTTGATGAAATTTATAATTTTTTTGGCAAATATATGAACGCTAATAACATTATTTTATCTCAATATGCTAATTATGTTATAAATTTATATTTAAGTTCTTTTAATGTTGAGAAACCAAAAGATAATAATTTAATAGCATGGGCATCTTATTTTGAGAATGTCATTAAACCAAGAATTGTTGGTATTTGTGATGCTTGGATAGTTGAAAATAGACAATATGGTTATACATATATGTGTATGAGACCACTTAATCGAGGTAAAGAATTAATGCCTTATTTAGAAATAAGAAGTAGAGATTGTGTAAATAATCAATTTATAGCTAGAATTTTAATGTATGGTATTGAATATAACAAACATAAAAATGGTTTAACTGAAATAAGAAATATAATTTTAGAAAGAGAAAAAAATAATATATTTAAAGGAAATTATGGCGAAAAGAAAAATAAACAAGTAGCGCATACGATTAAAAATAATTATTGTGCTGAAACTGATAATCAATTTATTGATTTGTGTAAAAAAGTAATTAATGAATATATTGAAATTGTAAAATTTTGGAATTAATATTCAATAAATTACTTTTTGATAATGAATTATATTTTATATTGTATTAAAATTGTAATGTAAAAATATGTTTAACATATTATTTTGTTTAATTATGGAGGATTTATGAAAAAAATCATTTTAACTGGTGATAGACCAACAGGTAAACTTCATATTGGTCATTATGTTGGTAGTTTAAGAAGAAGAGTTGAATTACAAAATAGTGGTGAATTTGATGAAATATATATTATGATTGCAGATGCTCAAGCATTAACTGATAATGCTGAGAATCCATCTAAAATTAGAGATAATCTTCTTGAAGTGGCGCTTGATTATTTATCATGTGGAATTGATCCAAATAAATCTATTATTTTTGTTCAATCAGCTGTTCCTGCTTTAGCAGAATTAAATTTGTATTATTTAAATTTAGTTACAGTTTCTCGTTTACAAAGAAATCCAACTGTTAAAAATGAAATTGCTTTAAGAGGTTTTGAAACTTCTATTCCTGCTGGATTCTTTTCTTATCCAGTTTCTCAAGCAGCAGATATTACTGCTTTTGACGCTACTGTGGTTCCTGCTGGTGAAGATCAAATGCCAATGGTTGAACAAACTCAAGAAATAGTGCATAAATTTAATTCTATTTATGGTGAAACTTTAGTAATGCCTAAGATTCTATTACCAGATAATGAAAATTGCCAAAGATTAGTGGGTACAGATGGTAAAGCTAAAATGTCTAAGTCTTTAGGTAATACGATTTATTTAAGTGATGATACTGATACTGTTAAACAAAAAGTTATGTCTATGTTTACAGATCCTAATCATTTAAGAGTTCAAGACCCAGGTAATACAAAAAATAATCCAGTATTTATATATTTATCTTGTTTTGCTAAAGATGAACATTTTGCTAAATAT
>URVS01000250.1 GCA_900551385.1 uncultured Mollicutes bacterium
AGTGTCTCCTCCAAATAAATATCCTACTCCCTTAATAGTTTTAATCATATTTTCATTGCCACTAACAGCTGTTAATTTTTTTCTAAGAGAATATACATGAACTCTTATTACTGTTGTGAAAGGATCTGCATTTTCATCCCAAACATGATTTATTAATTCTTCTGAGCTTATAATTTTATCTTTATTTTGAACTAAATATTTTAAAAGTGAATATTCTTTTAGTGTTAAATTAATAGCTTCATCATCATATGTAACCTTATGTTTCGATAAATCTATGGATAATTTTCCTTCATTTATAATTGAAGGTTTACTGGCAAATTCTCTTCTTAGAAGAGCTCTTATCCTTGCTGTTAACTCCAAAAAATCAAATGGCTTCACTAAATAATCATTAGCCCCTAAATCTAAACCTTTTATTCTATCTTCAATTTCTCTATTTGCGGATACAATTATCACTCTTGTATTTATATCACTTTCTCTAAGTTTTTCTAATATATAAAATCCGTCTACACCTGGAAGATTTATATCTAAAACTAATAAATCATATGTGTTCACACTTAAAAATTCTAAAGCCTCTTCTCCATCAATTGCTACATCAACTGCATAACCTTCATTTTTTAACCCTCTCTGTAAAGCATGTACTATATCAGCTTCATCTTCTACAATTAATAATCTCATAACATAATTTCTCCTATTTTATTTAATAAAATAACTCCATATCATTCGATATGGAGTTATTTATTAATTATAATATAAAAATTATAATTATACTACAGGGGTTTTTAATATTATTATAAATATTTTTATTTTTTTGTTTATTCAAAGCCAGCAGCTTTTACTTCTTCTCTAAATTTTTCGTCAAATCCAGTTATATCTACATTTTGTCCATTAACTGTTAATCCTAATCCATTTTTTAAATTTGCTAAATCTTCTTCACTTAATTCAAAACAAATATCCTCATCACTTCCTTCATTGCTATATGAACTACTACTTGAGTTATTATAAGAATTATTATATTTATTGCTATATGAATTACTATTTGCAATTTCTTTATCAACATTATTCTGTGTATTTCCATTATTGCTATATGAACTTGTAGTTTTATTATTTGCTTTGCTTACTTCTTTATTACTTACTCTACCTCCTACAAAGCCTAGTAATCCTACTATTGCTAATGATACTACTCCAAATATTATCCTTTCTATGTTTTTATGATAACAAATCCAATGTAAAATCATTGTTAATTTTAAAAGAAATTATAATTTTTTAAATTTAATATTTATTAACTCATTTTTGATAATATTTCCTTTGGTTTTAATCTAATTATTGACACAGAAGATAATAATACTGAAATAATTATAATTCCACTTCCTATAACATATACATAAATTAATTCTTTAAATTCTACCTTTACATCAATCTCATCTATAGTACGCGTTGCTAAAGACGAATTAGAATCATTTCCTATATTATTTCCTCCAAAACCATTTTGCACTTCTTGCACTGCTTGTTTACTAGCTTGATTAATTATTGCATTCCCTATATTTTGTGAAATTGCTTTACTTGAAAAATAAGATGATCCAAAAGCTATTAAACTTATGATTAATAATTCAATAATATATTGAGATATAATATTAAATTTTGATACGCCAATAGAAAGTAATATTCCTGTTTCATGAATTCTTCCTTGAATCCAGAATATTAAAACTAATGAAAGTACTAATACTCCTGCAATAATAGCTCCAATTAAAACAATATTTATAATTTTATCTAAAACCTCAAATGTCTTACTTAAAGCTAAAAAAGTATCTTCACTTTTTTCTATTGTATACTTGCTCCAATCTTCAGAAATCTTCTTAACTTGTGATATTACATCTTCTACATTACTACTTGTGTTAAATACAGCATTTGTATATTGAATATTTCCATCTGAGTAACTATATAACGCTTTCAAAGTATTAATATCTGATATTATAAGATTTTCTGGAATTTCTAATTTACTTCCTACACTCTCATCATTTTCACTTTCAAAAATACCTACAATTTCAAGTTCATATTCATTTTTAGAAATACTTGTTGCTTTATAATCTAATGTACTCTTAGTTGCTTTTAATATATCTCCAACTTTTAAGTTATTTTTCTCAGCTAGCGACTTATGTATTAATACTTTTCCATTATCTGTACTAACAATATGTCTTCCTTCAACTAATTTAAGTGATTTACTTACAAACTTAGTATCAAGTTCTGTAGAAACATGTCCCTCTACAGAAAAAAGATTATTATATCTTTCATCTTTATATTGAATTGTACTTTTTTTAGGCTCTACATAATCAAGTTCCTTAAAATCTAAACCTGCACCTTGAATCATTCCATCATAGCTTTTTATACCATTTACATTTAAAATTTTATTTATCAAACTTTCAGGAACTGTTCCATCAAAATTTGTTCCAAGATTAGCTTTAACTTCAAATTTATTAGCTATCTGGCTACTTAAATCTTGTTTAGTTAAATTTGTTGCCTTTTTAATTGAAATACCACTTAAAACTGCAGTTGCCATACCAAATAATATTAATAACATAATAATACTTTTTACTTTTTTTCTTGTTATATATAATATTGCCCTTTTAAATATACTCATATTGTATTCCTCCTAGATTAATTACTTCAAGAATATTATATATATTAAATATGAAATATTTATGAAATATACAATTTATTTTTACTTTATTTTTTATAAAAAATGATAAGGTCTATATTTTAATAAACCTTATCACCTTTAATATATTTTATTAGATTCTCAAAATAAATTTATTTTTTCTTATTTTTACCTAACAATAAACTACCTGCTGCTATAGTAAATGCTCCTATATATCCTAACAAGCTTCTTTTTCCTGTTTCAGGTAATTTATCTTTTTTACTATCTTCCATTTTTATTTGATTATTTAAATTTTCTTTGTTATTT
>URVS01000251.1 GCA_900551385.1 uncultured Mollicutes bacterium
TTTATAGTTATTTGGGATATATGTATTGTTTGATTTTTAGGTATTTTAGGTAGTTTTTTTTAGGATTTTTCTTTTAAAATTTTTCCTATTTTATTTCGTTATACATAGCTATAACGAAGTAAAATTCATAAATTTTGAATCTAATTAAAAATACCTTAAATTTTCATATAGTTTTAACTCAAATATCATACACTTGATATATCCCAAGTAATAAAAAAATTTGCATCGTGAGATAGATTGCAAGTGTAATTTACTATTTTTACACTTGAAATGTATGATTGAATGGAATGAAAATTTTATTGTGTATAAAAATAACTAAATATTTAAAAAAATCTTAAATTTTTAATTCATTTAAATACTCATTCAAAAACTTGAAAAAAGACAACTTGATATATATAACTTATATGCAAATTCATGTTTTTGTCATTTATATAAAAAAAGTAACTAATACTATTTATATTTTTCGAAAACTATAAATAACTATTCTAAACTATGAAAAAACAATCTCTTCATATACATCAAACATACTAAAAATACACATTTAACAAAAGACAAAATCCACTCCCAAAAAAAATATAAAATCCAAAAATCATCAAAAAAAAGTAAAAAGAAAAAAAAATCATAAACTAACAGTCTGTGAACCTTTATAAGTACCAAGATTTGCAGTTTTAGTAAAACTATTACCATTATACTTAACAGTAATCACACACTTATCAGGATACTTATTCATAGGAGTAGTATCAGTAACCTTAGCATTACCATCACTATCAATAGAAACAGTACCATACTCCACCTTATTAAACTGATAACCATCTCTATAATAAACAGTACTAATTTCTACAACCTTACCAGCACTCTCCTTACCAAAGTACAATGTTGCAACCTCACCAGTATTAGGATTACCATCAGAATAAAAAGTAACACTACTTAAATCAACAGTATCATTCGGTGCTACATTACTAGAATTATCTTTAGTTGAATTAGCAGCTACACCAGGTATAGGTATACCATTATTATCAGAACTAACAATAACAAAGGTAGCAGCAATAATAACTGCACATAAAATCAGAGTAATACAAACAATTAATACATTCTTTTCTTTCATCTTCAAAACCATTAAATTGATTAATTATGAACAAAACTCTTATTCATATATATAATAGTCTATGTTTAAAGTAATATATTTATGATTCTATTTTTCAATATCAGTTCTGAAGATCTATTTAATAGAAATGGATATTAACTAAAACTATATATTAGTAGGAATAGAAGAGTATGTATTATGCAAGTAACTTTATTTAATGACAATATTGTAGAAGGAAAGCCTTTTATGAAATGGCTTGGTGGAAAAAGACAATTAATTCCTGAGATAGAAAAAAGATTACCAGAACATATTAAGATATCAAAGAAAATAGATTCATATTTTGAACCCTTTATTGGTGGAGGAGCTTTATTTTTTTATCTTATGAGTAATTATCATATTAAAAAAGCATATATTTCTGATATTAATAAAGAATTGATATTAATATATAATGCTATAAAAAATGATGATAAAAAAGTAATTACTTATTTAAAAGAAATGGAAAGTGAATTTTTAAAATTAGATAATGATAAACGTAAAGCATATTATTTAAATGTTAGAGAAGAATTTAATAATCAATTAAAAACATATGATTTTAAAAATTATTCTGAAGAAACAATAAAAAGAGCTGTTAAATCAATGTTCATGAATAAAACAGGATTTAATGGATTATTTAGATTAAATAAGAAAGGTGAATTTAACGTGCCTTTTGGAAGATATAAAAATCCTAAAATATGTGATGAAACCAATATTCATAATGTTCATAAAATTCTAAAAAATGTTACTATAAAAAATAAACCCTATGATTATTCTGAAAAATACATTGAAAAAGGTTCACTAGTATACTTAGATCCACCATACAGACCAATTTCTAAAACTTCCAGTTTCACAAGCTATTCTGATAATGAATTTAATGATGAACATCAAATAGAATTAGCACATTATTATGAGAGAATATCCAATAAAGGAGCATATGCTTTGTTAAGTAATAGTGATCCTCATAATAATGATCCAAATGATGATTTTTTTGATTTATTATATTCTAAATATTGTATTGATAGAATTCCAGCAAAAAGAAGTATTAATTCAAAAGGAAACAAACGTGGACCAGTAAATGAATTGTTGATAAAAAATTATTGAGGTTAAACTATGGTTAAATATGAAGTATTAGGTTACACATCACAAGAGGAATATAAGGAAGATTTCTTCAATAATTTATTACCTACAAATCATAGTTTTAATTATTTTGTTAATTGGAATAAGGTTTTTAAGAATGTTAAACAATATTCTATTGAAATTTCAATTTTAAATAGTTTAAGTAAGGTTGATGAAGAAGATCTTGAAGTAGAATTTAGAAAAATTATCAACTGTTATCCAGAAGTAGTTCCATTATTACCTGCTATTTTAGCAATAAGATTTAAATCTAAAAATTTAACTGTGGATATTTTAGAAAAAACATTTAAAACTTATAACTTCAATGATGAAGAATTTGATGAAGATGAAATAGTAACTTTTTCTAAAAAAACTGGTTTGTTAAAATTATTTACTAAAATAAATGATTTATATGCTTATTTGTTGGGAACAGAAGTTGGTTTAGATACTAATGGTAGAAAAAATAGGAGTGGAACAATTTTTGAGACATTGTTGATGGTATTTCTCGGAAAAAGAGGGCTGATTTTATAATAACAGATGATGATGAACAAGTTTTAGCTATTGAATGTAATTATTATAATGCAACTGGAAGTAAACCAATAGAAGTAACAAATGCGTATATAGAGTTACAAAATGAAATAAGTAATACAAATATAAAATTTTTGTGGATTACTGATGGTCTAGGTTGGAACAAAATGACAA
>URVS01000252.1 GCA_900551385.1 uncultured Mollicutes bacterium
GATATAGTATCGAATATTGAACCTGGAAAGGTAAATATCATTAATTTAAGTAGTGTGGATGAAATTGGAACAGACATCATAGTACATCATACCCTAAAAAATGTATTAAATAGACGAAAACTGGTTTTAAATGGAAAAGAAGAAAAGAAATCCAAAAGATTAGATTTTCCCCTATTTTGTATAATAGAAGAAGCACACATGCTAGTTTCACAAAAACTACCTACTAAATCAAAGAGTATTATTGGACAAATTGCAAGGGAAGGTCGTAAATTTGGTGTAGGATTATGTCTTATAAGTCAAAGTCCAAAATCATTAGATGTTGATGCTCTCTCACAAATAAATAACAGGATAATTCTAAGACTTGTGGAACCTGGAGACCAAAAGCATGTGCAAAAAAGTAGTGAAAATTTAAGTGAAGATCTACTAAAACAACTTCCTTCATTAAATATTGGGGAAGCTATTGTTTTAGGACAAATGACTAAGATTCCAACAATGGTAAAAATAGATAAATTTGAGGGTAAAACTGTTGGTGAAGACCTAGATATATTATCATTATGGAAGAAAAGTAAAGAAGAAAAAGAAGAAAAAATTAAAAGAGATTTAGCTCAAATGGATGAATTCCTTTAAAAAAATAGATGAATATGACAATTAAAATAGCACACATGGCAGATACACATTTAGGTTACAAACAATACGGCTTAAATGAACGAGAAAATGATTTTTATAAAACATTTGAAAAAATTATTGATGATATAATTAGTAAAGATGTGGATTATGTTCTACATGCAGGAGATTTATTTGAACATCCAAAACCTCCAATTAAAGCATTACTTGTTGCCCAAAAAGGATTTGAGAAGTTATTAGAAAATAATATTCCCATATTTGTTATTGCAGGAAATCATGATTCTATACAAAGAAAAAACACATCCATTCCCCAGGAATTATATAAAAATGAAAACTTCCATATTATTAATCATAAAAATTATAATTTCACATTAGATGAGGATATATTTTTAGTAGGACTTGAATACTTTAATAGAAGTTATGAGGGAGTAGAACCTTTTCTTAAAAATACATTAGATGAAGCTAAAAAACATAGAATAAAGTTATTGATGTTACATGGTTCTGTTAGTAAATATTTTGATTTTGAACCAGAATTTGAATTAAAAACTATTCCTGAAGGATATGATTACTATGCAATGGGACATCTACATGGACGTATAAATGATAAATTTAAGGGTGGAATATTATCATATCCAGGGTCTACTGAAATTAGAACTAAATCTGAGATACCGAATTACCAAAAAAATGGTAAAGGATACAATCTTGTTACAATAGGTGATGATAATAAAATAGATGTTGAATTTATTAACATACCACTTGAGAGGAAATTTATTATTAAAAGTATAGAATATCCTAAGTTAGATGAAACACTCAATAAATTAAGTGAAAAATTAGAAAGTATGGATAGTTCTAAAAAACCAGTAGTTTATTTAACTATTAAAAATGGTAACTTTGAAAGAAGTGAAGTTGCACAACAAATCTATGATAAATTAGAAGAAAAAGTTCTAACTCTCAGAATAAAATATGAACCTACCCAAGTAATAGAAAACCTACCTGAAACTATTGATAAAGAGAATATAACACCAGAAAATATTATAAAAGAAAAAATAGAAGACCAATTTAATGAAGATGTTGCATCACTAGCAGTAGAATTATATAAAAACTTATCTGAAAAAAATATTCCAGAAGCTCAAAATGTTGCTGATAAATATTATAATAAATTCTATAATAACATAGGAGAAGAACATGATAATAAATAACATAGAATTAACAAATTTTAAGTCACATAAATCCACAAAAATAGAATTTAAGAAGGGAATTTCATTAATACTCGGAGAAAATGGTGCTGGAAAATCAAGTATTCTTGAAGCAATAAGTTATGCTTTTTTCAAACAAGTAAATGGTAAACTTGAAGAAAATATTCGTAAACCTCAAAATAGAAAAGATATTGTAGATAAAATGGAGGTGTGTGTTCAATTTCAACATAATGGTCGTCTATATAAGATAGCTCGTGGAAGAAACAAGAGTAAGAGTGTTGCTAAATTAGAATTATTAGATAAAAATGGAATACATCTCCTAAGTAAAGGAGATAGAAATGTTACAAATGATATTGAAAGTATTCTAGAAATGGATTCAAAATCATTCTTAAATGCAATCTATATAAGACAAGGGGAAATAACAAACTTAATTGAAAAAACTGCTGCAGAGAGAAAGGAACTTATTACAAAACTATTGAATATTGATTCATTAGAAGTAGCATGGGATGAAATAAAAAATATTATAAATATTTATGAAACACAAAAAAATGTTAATGAAGGAAAACTTGCTAATATCAATGAAATAAGAGAAAAAAATACTGAATTACTTCAAAATATTAGTGAAAAAGAAAGACAAATCAAAGAATATGAAACTGAAATTAACACAAAAAAATCCCAGTTAACCATTATTGAGGAAGATATTAAAAAAGAGGATATTATCAAGAACAAACATGAAAAATTAACTAATGATTATCAATTTAAGAAAGAAGAATCAAATCATTTGGAAGACCTTGAAAATAAATACACATATGAACTTAATGAAATTAACAAAAACAAAGAAAAAATAAGAATATTAGAAAAAGAAATTAGTCCACTTAATAAATTAAGAGAAATAAAAGATCTTAAAACAAAAATAAATTCTTATAAGAAAGATTCATTGAATAAAGAAAATATTATTCGTGAAATAAATGAAAATAAAGGAATTATTATAGATAATAAAGAAAATTATGAGAAATATATTCACTTAAAGAAAGAAAAAGAGGATATTTCCAAAGAATTAGAGAAATTAACAGAAAAAAAATTGAAAGAAATGGAAGTTGAAAGTGAAATAAA
>URVS01000253.1 GCA_900551385.1 uncultured Mollicutes bacterium
GTCATCTCCTTAATCAATAATCATAGATGGTTCTTCCATTTCACTAGGTGCTTTAGCGCCTAATAATTCAATAATTGTTGGAGCAATATTGGATAATTTGCCATCTTCTCTTAATTTTAAGCCTTTTCTTGTTATACAGAATGGAACTGGATTAGTAGTATGAGCAGTATATGGATTACCATGTTCATCAATAATTTTTTCAGCATTACCATGATCTGCTGTAATTAACATTGTTCCACCATTTTCTTCACACCAATTAACAAGTTTACCAACACATGTATCAATAGTTTCAACAGCTTTAACAACTGCATTATCAATTGCAGTATGACCAACCATATCACAATTAGCAAAATTAACAATAACAACATCTAAATCAAATTTATTTAATTCATTAATTAATGCATCTAAAACTTTATATGCTGACATTTCTGGTTGCATATCATAAGTTGCAACTTTTGGTGAAGGAATCAAAACTCTTCTACAACCTTTTAATTCAGGGCGTTCAACTCCATCATAATTAATTGTGCCATCAAAGAAGAAAGTTACATGAGCATATTTTTCAGTTTCAGCAATTCTTAATTGAGTATAATTATTATTAGCTAAAAATTCACCTAAAGTATTAGTAATTTTTGGTAAGCTAAACGCAATAGATCCATTTACTGAATCAGCATATTTCATAGTACATACATAATGAATATCTTTTAAAACATGTTTTGGAGTATAAGGTTTCCATGCTAAAGTACCATCTGCTTTTTTACTTGGCTTAGCATAAAATTCTGGATTAGTGAAAATAGTAGAAATTTGAATAGCTCTATCAGGACGGAAATTCATAAAGATAATTGAATCACCATCTTCAATTTTACTATCAAGGCCTTTTTTATAAGCTGGAATAATAAATTCATCTGAAGCTTCTTTACCAATTGTTGGTAAATAATTATATTGATCTTTTAAATATTGATGATAATCATCAAAACTATTTCCATCATGATCAACAAGTACACGATAACTAACATCAATTCTATCAAAATTCTTATCTCTATCCATAGCCCAATATCTACCAGAAAGAGTTGCAATATGGCCTATACCTTCTTCGTTCATAGTTTTTTGAACTTGGTCTAAGAATGTTGCACCTGCTTGAGGATCAACATCTCTGCCATCCATAAATGCATGAACATAAACATCTTTTAAGCCTTGCATTTTTGCCATTTTAATCATTGCACAAATATGATCAACATGAGAATGGACTCCACCATTTGACATTAAACCAAAAATATGAAGTTTTTTATGATTATCTAAACAATTTTTCATAGCAGCAAGATATTTTTCATTTTTAAAAAATGTTCCTTCTCTAACTGCTTTATTAATTAAAGTTAAAGATTGATAAACAATTCTACCTGCACCAATATTCAAGTGCCCAACTTCAGAATTACCCATTTGACCATCAGGTAAGCCAACTGCTTCACCACTTGCTTGAATTAAAGTTGTAGGATATTCTTTAAATATTCTATCTAAATTAGGTTTATGTGCTTCTGCTACACAATTACCTTTTTGGTTAGGAGCAATTCCATAACCATCCATAATACATAATATAATAGGTTTTTTCATATTATTAAATCTCCTTGTTTGTACTCTTTTATTATATAGATATTAAGTTTATAAATAAAGAAATAAACTACCACAGTAAGAAATTTATTATTTATAAAAATAAATAACGATTAAATAAATAACGATTATAAAAACTTAATTGAAAGAAAAATATCGATAGTGTAAAATTAAAAGCGATGGGAGAATGGCGCAACTGGTAGACGCGTTGGTCTCAGAAGCCAATGCCCTAGGCTTGCGAGTTCAAATCTCGTTTCTCCCACCAATATTAAGGAGAATTAACTAAATGAAAATTAATCCAGAAGTAAAATTAGCTTTACAAGAAGGTAAACCAGTAATTGCTTTAGAATCAACAATTATTTCTCATGGCATGCCATATCCAAAGAATGTTGAATGCGCTTTGCAAGTTGAAAAAGTAATTAGAGATAATGGAGCAATTCCAGCAACAATCGGTATTATTGAAGGTGAACCAATAATTGGTATGACACCAGAAGAAATTGAATTATTTGGTAAAACAAAAGGCATTGCTAAAGTATCAAGAAGAGATTTACCAATTGTTGTTGCTAATAAAATGTGGGGAGCAACCACTGTAAGTGCAACTATGATTTTAGCTTCAATGGCAGGCATTGAATTCTTTGTCACTGGTGGAATCGGTGGAGCTCATAGAAAAGCTAATATTACTTTCGATATAAGTGCTGATCTTGATGAATTAGCAAAAACAAATGTTACAGTTATTTGTGCAGGTCCAAAAGCTATTCTTGATTTAAATTTAACTATGGAATATTTAGAAACAAAAGGTGTTCCTGTAATTGGATATAATACTGATAAATTACCTGCTTTCTTTACAAGAACTAGTGATATAAATGTTGATTTTAACGCTAAAACACCATTAGATATTGCAAAAATTGTTAAAGAAAAAAGAGATTATAAACTTGATGGTGGAGTTTTAGTTTGTGATCCAATCCCTGAACAATATTCTTTAGCACCTGAATATATCAATAAAGAAATAGATAAAGCATTATTAGAAATGGAAAAATCAGGAATCAAAGGAAAAGATGAAACTCCATTCTTACTTGCAAAAATTGTTGAATTAACAGGTGGTAAAAGCTTAGAAACAAATATTCATTTAATATTAAATAACGCAGAATTAGGAGCAAAAATTGCTACTGAATATGCAAAATTAAGAAATAAATAAAATGAGTACTCCTTTATTATTAATAGGTGGATCTAATATTGATTATATTGGAATAAGCCAAAACAAATTAATTAGCAATGTTTCAAATATTGGTACTATCTCCATATCTTTTGGAGGAGTTATGAGAAATA
>URVS01000254.1 GCA_900551385.1 uncultured Mollicutes bacterium
AGTATAATAAAAAATACCGCCTACTGGAGTTGATTGAATAAAATCCCAGGCTTCAGACCAAATATGACTTCGAGCATCCTCTTTGATACTGAAACTCGATTCACTATATCTAAATCCATCATCCAAAATACTGTCATAAAATAATGGGCTACCAAATACAATTATTAATATTATAATTCAAGATCTAAATTATAAAGGATATTTTACTATTTCTAATTGTAAAAATGTTTATTTTAATGATATTATTTTAAATCAAGAAATACCATCATCTTTAACTGGCAAAATTATTGAAGGAAGCACAGAAACTAAAAAAATTAAGATTGAAGTTGATAAAGAATTTAATCCTTTGGTTAAAGAATTAATGAAAAAAAAGAAATCTTTACGTTCTTGGGTTGAATTTGGTCAAATTAATAAAACTCCTCTTGAAGGCGGAAATTTTTTAGTTGATTCATTTACTGATTATACAATTTCAGAACCAACTAATAATAATTATCAAATTGAAGTAACATTTTCAACAGGTATTAATAGATCAAGAAATGGAACATTAGTTTCTTTACAATTTTCTCAATATGATGCACGTGGCGTTTCAATAACTTCTTCAAATGGAATTTATTTTGAAAATATTACAATGCATAATGCTTATGGAATGGCACTTGTTTCATCAGAAACTAGCAATTTATATTTAAATAGATTTAATTTAACTATTAAAGAAAATAGTTCATCTTTAATGACTGCAACTGCTGATGCTTTACATTTTGAAAAGATGAGTGGTAATGTTGAAGTAACAAATTCAATTATTGAAAATTCACATGATGATGCTTTAAATATTAAACATGGTTATTGGTATAAACTTGTTTCAGCTGAAGGGGGCAGTGCTAAAACAATGACTGTCAATAAGTTAACTGGAACTGTTCTTGAACCTAAAGTTGGAGATAAAATTGCAATTTATAATGAGGATACATTTGAAGGACATAATCCAACTAATGGTTATTATACAATTGATACAATTGAAAAAACTTCATCTGGGTATAATTTTAAAGTAAAGGAAAGAATGTCTAACGTTAGTGATTGGGGTAATTGTAGAGTAACATTTATCTCAAATACTCCAAAATTAACATTTACAAACAATATTATTAGAAATAAAAGAAATAGAGGATTACTTATTCAAGTGCCTAATGCTTTAATTGAAAATAATGCATTTATGAATGTTGGTCATGGTTCAATCCAAGTTGCATCAGCAATGGATCAATATAATGAAGCTACTTTAGCGCAAAATGTTACTATTAAAAATAATAAGTTTATTAATAATTGTTATATTAAACCAGAACCATTATATGGAGATATTTCTATTTTTGCTATTTCAAGTAATGCATCTGTTGCTCCTAAATCAACTTTATATGGAGCTACTATTGAAAATAATTTTATCGCTAAAAATGGTAATGCTGCTATTTCTTTTAGAGGTGTAGGATCATCAAATATAAATGATAATTTATTTTATGATTGCAGCTATACTCAACCATCTGGTGAAAAGTTTAATACTTTATTGCAAGCTGTTAATTGTGAAAAAATTGAATTAAATGATAATTATAATTATTATACTTTAAATAAAGGTTTAAGTGGAGTTACTCCAGAAGGAAATACTTCAGAAAGTGATATTAATATTGCTTCCTCAAATCATAATATTTCTTTTAAAACTAATGAAGAAGCAGGTCCAAAAGTTGATGTTGCAAAATTAAATAAAGCAATTACTATTGACGGTGATTTATCTGATTGGGAAGGTTCTAATGCTACAAACATTGATATAATTGGTATTTCTGACGCTGAAGGAACACAAAGAACAAGTGAGGAACTTGCTAATCATTTCAAAATTAATAAATTGGTTATGAGCTATGATAATCAAGGAATTTATTTTGGATTTGATGTCTATGATAATAAAATCGATGTTAAAACTGTTAATGATTTCTGGCTTGGAGATTGTGTTGAGTTATTTATGTCAACGATTACTGATATGCCTAATGCTGATATGCAAATTTATAAACAGAAAGGAGGTGTACTTCAAGCAGCTTTTGCACCAACGTGGGAAAGGAATGGTTATTATACTTTTTCAGAAGTAAGAACTAATTCTAAATACATTGAGAATCAAGCATTAATGCAAGCTAATTTTACTACAAAGAGCGATGGATACGTTGGTGAATTTATGATTCCATTTACTTTAGCTCCGGAATTTAAAACAGCAATTGATGAAAATAAAGCAATTGATATTGCAATTGTAATAGCCGATGCTGAACGTAATGATATGGGACTTAAGAGAGTTCAAGCTGGTAATATTCCACATTTTGTCGAAGATTATAAGACAAAAACAGCGAGAATGCCACAATATTTATTTAAATAATTTTTCTTAAAGTGTATTTATAAGGAGGAACAATGAAAAAGAAAATTATACCTTTTGCTGTGTTATTAGCAGCATTAACAACAGGCATTGTTGGATGTGGAGAGATAAATTCTTCTAATCCACAACCAACAACATCTAGTGAAGCAACATCTACAACATCAAGTGAGAAGGAGGTTGTACATGTCAGCTCAATTTCTATTATAGCTGAAAAAACTGAATTATTCATTGGTGAAAACACAAAAGTAAAAACTAGTGTTTTACCTGAAAACGCTGATGACAAAACTTTCACACTAAAAAGTGAGGATGAAAGTATTTTAACTGTTGATCAAACTGGTAAAGTTACTGCTATTGCGGCAGGAACAACTAATGTTGTTGCAACAAGTACTGATGGAGCAAAAACTTCTAAAGTTAGTATTACTGTTAAAGCAGCAAGTAAACCAGTTATTGCTGACGGCGGAATTCGTACCCATGGCGATATTGCGAAATCAATCCGTATGGGAGCAACAATGGTAATGGTCGGTTCACTTTTTGCTG
>URVS01000255.1 GCA_900551385.1 uncultured Mollicutes bacterium
TTGACCGTTTTTGTGCGATAAATATTATATGTTCATAAGGGAGTGATAGCTTTGAAGTGTCCGTTCTGTGGTTTTGAAGAGAGCAAGGTCATTGACTCGCGTCCTACCGATGAGGGCGAGAGAATACGCCGTCGCCGAGAATGCATCAGCTGCGGCAAGCGTTTTACGACCTATGAGATAATCGAGACCGTGCCGATAGTCGTCGTCAAAAAGGACAAATCGCGCGAGGTTTTTGACAGAAACAAGCTTTTCAACAGCATGCTCAAGGCGTGCGAAAAGCGCCCGGTCTATATGGAACAGCTCGAAAAGGCAGTCAGCGAGATTGAGGCTGTGCTCCAGAATTCGCTCGACCGCGAGGTGACAACCGTCTATATCGGTGAGCTCGCAATGGAGAAGCTCAAGAGCATCGACGAAGTCGCATATGTCCGCTTCGCTTCCGTCTATAGACAGTTCAAGGATATCAATACATTTATGGACGAGCTCGCAAAACTGCTCAAAGAAAAATAAAAAAGCAAGGCATACTTTTAATTATGATATAGCTAAAGAAATAAATGGTGGAAAACAAATGAGAAGTGTTTGGGAAATAGCTACAACACCTAAAAGTGAAAAGCTTAATGGAAGTCATCCCACTCAAAAGCCATTAAAGCTTATGGAAAGAATAATTAGAATATCAACTAATCCAGGAGATATAATATTAGATCCTTTTTGTGGGAGCTCATCAACTGGAGTTGCAGCAAATAAATTGGATAGAAAATACATAGGTATAGATATATCAGAAGAGTTTTTAGAAATATCTAAAAATAGGCTTGAAAAAGTTAATGAAGGTCAATTGGAGCTAAATTTAGATATTATAAATACAGTTAATATAGACAATACAAATGAAAAAAACTTAATTAAAGTGGAGGAATATATGACACTAAAAGAAGCAAAGCCAGTTTTAAAATGGGCTGGTGGAAAAGCAAAACTTATACCAATATTTGAGGAGAAATATCCTAAAGAATTAATAGATGGAAAAATTAATACATATATTGAACCTTTCATTGGGGGAGGAGCAGTATTGTTTAGTATGCTATCTAAATATAAATTCGATAGAGTTGTAATTAATGATATAAATAGTGAATTGATACTTACATATAAAGTCATAAAAGAAAGTCCAGAAGAATTAATTAATATTATACATAAGTATCAAAATAAATATAATGAATTAGAAGAATTAGAAGAAAAGCAATTATTTTATTATGAGATAAGAGATAAATTTAATGAAGTTAAAGGTAAATTGAATTATGATATTATTGATGATAAAACTATTGAGCATGCAGCACATATGATATTTATCAATAAAAGTTGTTTTAATGGATTATATAGAGAAAATAAAAAAGGTGGATTTAATGTTCCATTTGGTAAAAAAGAAAAATTAAATTGTTATGATAGAGAAAATATTATGGCTGTAAGTGAAGTATTGAAAAATGCAATCATATTGAATGGCGATTTTGAACAGATTATAAAGTATGTTGATAAAAATACTTTTATTTATATGGACCCACCATATAGACCATTAAATGCAACTTCAAGCTTTAATGATTATTCTAAAGAACCTTTTAATGATGAAACTCAAAGAAGATTAGCAAAGTTCTATGATGAATTAAACAAAAAAGGTGCAAAAATAATGGAAAGTAATTCAGATCCGAAAAATACAAATGAAGAAGATGAATTCTTTGATGAGCTATATAAGGATTATAGAATAGATAGAATTTATGCAGCAAGAAATATTAATAGCAAGGGTTCAGGGAGAGGAAAAGTTTCTGAAATTTTAATAATGAATTATTAGTAGCATTGCTATCACTAAGAATAGTGGTAGCAATGTTATTTTTTAATATTAATGTGATATAATTTATGGGACAAGCATAAAATTTTATCAACTAGAGGTGAATTATAATGAAAAGAAATTTTGTAGAGTGGTTAGGAACTTTTAAAGATAATATATCAGATTATAAGTATTATATACTTTATCAAAATTTATATAATATAAATTTTGATAAAGTATATAAAAATGTTGAAGAAAATAAAGTTGAGTTTAATATGTTAAATTCTTTATTAGGTTCAAAAAATATAGAAGAAGATTTTATCAATTTAGTTACTAAGTATCCAGAAGTTTTAAAATGTATACCAATTTTATTGGCAGTTAGAAATATGGAAATACCAGCAATGGATGAGGAAGGTGCTTTTATATATAACTTTAAAAAAATGAATCAAAGCTTAGAGCAATACATAGTTTTTATGAATAAAACAGGTTTATTTGATTTATTAGCAAATAGAGGAGTAACAAATATAATTGATTTTGTATTAGGTGTTGAAACAGGATTAGATTCTAATGGTCGAAAAAATAGAGGTGGACACTTAATGGAGGATTTAATTGAAGGATATTTAAAAAGCGAAGGTGTTGAATATTATAAGGAAATGTACTTAAAGGATGTAGAAGAAAAATGGGGAGTTAATTTATCATCTTTATCTAATAATGGTAAATCAGCAAAACGTTTTGATTTTGTGGTTAAAACTAATAATATGATATATGGAATTGAAACTAATTTTTATACAAGTGGAGGTTCTAAATTAAATGAAACAGCTAGAAGTTATAAGATGATTGCAGAGGAATGTAAGAATATACAAGGGTTTAAATTTGTGTGGTTTACTGATGGAAAAGGATGGACAAGTGCTAAGAAGAATCTAGAGGAAACATTTGATGTATTAGATAGTATGTATAATATAAATGATGTTGAAAATGGGATTATGAAAGAATTATTTAAATAAAAATATGAAATATATTTTAAAAGATAGTTTAAAAAGCTTTATGTAAACGGAGTAAAATTAACTCTTTATTGTGAATAATTTAAATTAGCAATTGTTACATAGGGTGT
>URVS01000256.1 GCA_900551385.1 uncultured Mollicutes bacterium
TAAAAACTGATATTATTAAAATAGGTCATCATGGGTCAAATACATCTTCATCATTTAAATTTTTAAAATCTTTATCAATTAAAGAAGCGGTAATATCAGTAGGATTAAATAATAAATATCATCATCCTAATAAAGAAGTAATTAATAATTTAAATTTATTAAATATAAAAATTAGAAGAACTGATGAAGAAGGGACAATTATTTATAAATAATTATTTAAAAATAAATAATGAATTTGATAAAGTAATAATCTATAATTATAATATGATTTATTTAATTTATGGACATCAATTACCTGTTATTAAAAAAACTTTAAAGAATCTTGTTAAGCAATGCTTAAATGGTGAAGAAATTAATGAATTTAATTATATAAGAATTTCTTCAAGATTAGAACTTGTGCAAGATATTGTTTTTGATTGTATGAGTTTACCAATGTTTTGTTCTAGAAAAGTTGTTGTTGTTAGTGAACCTTATTATTTATCTACTGAAAAAGAAAAAAATTCTCTTGATAAAGATCAAGATTATAATAAATTAATTGGTTATATTAATAATCCTAGTGAACATACAGATTTAATTTTCTTTTTAGAAAGTAAAAATGTTGATACTAAATCTAATATTTATAAAGCAATTTGTAAAAGTGGTAAAGTAATGGCTCAAGAAGTTTTAACTGAACAAATGTTAAAAAATATGGGTATGGCTATTTTTACAAAAAAGAATGTAACTATTTCTCAAGAAGCTTTAGAAGAACTTGTTAATAAATGTGGTGATGATGTTAGTAAATTTACTAATGAGGCTAATAAATTATCTTTATATAAAAATGATTTAACTCTTGATGATGTTAAATTACTTGTTTGTGATCGTCTTGAAGATAATGCTTTTAATATTGTTGAAGCATTAATTTGTAATAAAATAAATAAAGCATTAAAGGTGTATTATGATTTAAGAATTAATAAAGAAGAACCTGTTAAATTAATTGCCTTAATTGCAAGTCAATTTAGGTTTATGTTAGAAGTAAATTATTTATTAAGTGAACATTATTCTAATGATTATATTGCTAATGAATTAAAATGTAAACCATATAGAGTTAGTAAAACTATTCAAACATTATGTTTTATTAAATCTCAAGAATTAAGAAATGTTATTGATTATTTATATAATTTAGATTATCAAATTAAAGCTGGAGAAAAAGACCCATATTTTAATTTTGAATTATTTTTAATTAATTTTAACCAAATTAAAGCAAAATAAAAACACTTTATAAGTGTTTTTTATTTTGACAATGAATATAAAAATTATAAAGCTGCAACTAATGATGCAAGACGTGATTTTTGTCTAGCTGCTGTATTTCTATGTTGAATTCCTCTTGAAACTGATTTATCAATTTTTGAGAAAGCAACAGGTAATAATTTTGTAGCAGTTTCTTTATCGTTTGCTTTACAAGCAGCTTCAACAGCCTTCATAGCAGTTCTCATGCTTGATTTAAAACTTGCATTTGCGAGTCTTGCTTTTTCATTTGTCTTTATTCTTTTAATTTGTGATTTAATGTTTGCCATTGTGTGTCACCTCTTTCGTACCCTTAGAATAATATCATACAAAAAAAAGTGTTTCAATAAATTATTTGATGATTTTTGTCTTATTTTAATTTTTTTTTTAAAATTACCCTTTTTTTGTATAAAAATATGTTTTTAATTAAAAATAACATTATGAAAAAGAATAAAATTTGTGATTTTGCTGATGAGGCTAATTATTCAAAAAATGAAAAAATTATTATTAATGAAGAAAATTATCGTGGACTTAAAATTAAAAATATTGAAGTTTTAGAAGATAAAAATTTTTTTCATAAAAAAGGTAATTATTTGTCTTTTGAAATATCTTCTTTAGCAGAATCTACTTTATCTAATAATAAAATTAATTTAATAATTAATAAATTAAAAGAGTTAATAAAAAAACAAAAAGTAAAAAATAATCCACATGTTTTAATGGTAGGTTTAGGAAATGATGATTTTTCTAGTGATGCACTTGGACCTGAAACTATAAAAAGAATTAACGCTAATTCATATTTAGAAGATCATAATAATAAAATTAGTTGTATTATTCCTGGAGTTATGAAAACTACTGGATTAGAATCAAGTAGTATTATAAAGTCTTTAATTGATAAATTTCATTTTGATTTAGTTATTGTTTTTGATTCTTTAGCCACTAAAAACATTGATAGATTATATAAAGTTATTCAAATTACCGATACTCAAATTATTCCTGGTTCTGGAATTAAAAATTTTAGAAAAAGTTTTAATGCAGAATATTTAGGAGTGCCTATTATTGCTATTGGTGTATCGATGGTGATTACATATGAGAATTTAATTGAGAATATTCTTGAGCATGTTGATTATAAAAAAGATTTATCTAAAGAAAATAAAAAATATTTATTAAAGCAATTAGATAATAATATTGTTTTAACTTCAAAAGACACGGATATAAAGGTGAAAATGATTGCTAATAACTTATCTATCATAATTAATAAAATGTTCGCTTAAATCGACATTATTTGCGTTTTTATTGTTAGATAATAAAAATGGTGATTATATGCAGATACTAAAAAAATTATTATTATTTTTATTTATATTAATTATTGCTTCTTTATTATTTAATGGTAACGCTCAAGAAACAAAAATATCAGAAGCATCAGAAATTGTAGAAATTATAGATAATGGTGAACAAAAACAAAATGATGGTTATATTAATGATGATATTGTTGAAGAAAACAATAATATTTTTGTGATTATTGTTAAAGCAATATCATCATTTATTAAAGCAATATTTCAAACTATATTAAATATAATTTCTAAATTAGTTTCTTCTATATCTTCATTTAAATGTATTTAAAAAGCAGTGACTAAGCACTGCTAAATAA
>URVS01000257.1 GCA_900551385.1 uncultured Mollicutes bacterium
AGCAATAATGTCAGTAATGTCTGCATTAGTATTAGCATTTGTACTTGGTATAGGTTTATCAAAAATTAATAGTGCTTCAACTGCATTATTAAAACAATCTGGTGTATTAATATTTGTTTGTTTCTCGTTCTTATTTATTAAAGAAGAAAAATTCTCTATTTTAAAATTATTAGCAGCATTACTAGGGGTAGCATCAATACTTATAGTTAATATGGATGCATTTAAAATTAAATTTGATATAGGCAGTATTTTAGTTATAGGTGCAAGTTTCTGCACTGTAATATATAATGTTGTATATAAGAAATTTATCAAAGATATTTCTTCTATAGCAGTAACTGGTTATTCTCAATTGTTTGGTGGAATAGTACTCTTAATAATAGGTTTATGTTTTGGTGGAAGGCTGAGAAATATTACTATTACTGGAATGTTTATATTAATTTATTTGGTGATTGTTACAATTATCAGTTATTCATTATGGTATTCGGTGGTTAAAAAATATGATTTATCAAAATTATTTATTGTAAAAATGTCTGAACCGTTATTTGCAGCAGTAATATCTGTTTTGTTACCACTTAATAGTAAAATTACTGTAGAACATTTAATTTCATTTTTGTTAGTCAGTATAGCAATATTATTAAGTAATTTACAAATTAAAAAGAAAGATATAGTTAAGGAGGAAAAAGAACATGAAAGCAATGTTAGTTGATAAAAATAAAAATCTTGTTTGGAGTGAAGTCAAAGATCCTATCTTAGAAGAAGATAAAATAATTGTTAAAATATATGCAGTGGCTTTAAATAGAGCAGATTTACTTCAAAGAGAAGGAAAATATCCTTCACCTAAAGGTTGGCCAGCTTGGATGGGATTAGAATTATCTGGAGAAATTATTGAAATGGGTAAAAAAGCTCAAGAAAATACTAATTTTAAAGTTGGTGATAAAGTATGTGCTTTAGTTGGTGGAGGAGCTTATGCAGAAAAAATAGCTATTCCTTATCAATTAGTACTTCCTGTTCCGGAAGGCTTAACTATGGAAGAAGCAAGTGCAATTCCTGAAGCTTATGTAACTTCTTATTTAAATTTATTTGAAGAAGGAAAACTTCAAAAAGGACAAATTGTTTATATTGCTGCTGGTGCAAGTGGACTGGCAAGTGCTGCAATACCTATGGCTAAAGCTTATGGGGCAACTGTAGTAACTAGTGTAATGACTAATGAAATAAAAGAAAAAATTAATCATTTAAATGCTGATTATGTTATTGTTCAAGAAAAAGAAAGTATTCCAGAAGTATTTAAAAGATTTGAAGAAGAAGGGCACCCTATTAATGTAGCAATGGATTGTTTAGCTGGTAAAGATATGGGAGAAGCTCTTAGTTATATGGCTAGAGGTGGATATTGGGTTATAATTTCAACTTTAGCAGGTGTTACTAGTGAAATACAATTAAGACCAATTTTAACTAAAGGCTTACATTTAGTTGGTAGTATGTTAAGAAATCGTAGTAATGAGCAAAAAGAAAAATTACTAAAAAATTTACAAAGAGATTTCTTTAAATATTTTAAAGATGGAACAATTAAACCATCAATATATAAAATATTAGATATTGCTCAAGTAGAAGAAGCACATAATATTTTATTAACAAATAAAAATGTTGGTAAAGTTGTCTTAAAAATAGGTTAGTTTTATGAAAAAAAGATTTATAAAAAACTTAATGTTAATTTTGTTTGGATTAGTTGTAACTAGTTGCGGACAAACTTCTTTTACTAAAAAGATTTACCATGATCTTATTCTTAACGAAACAGAAAATGGTAGTTTTCAAATTATTAAAAAAGGAGAAAATGTCACTAAAGCTTGTGAAAATGACTTATTATTTGTTAGTTGTGTTAGTGATACAGGATATAAAGTTGATGAAATAAAAGTTAACAATAATCTTATTGATAATGCAACTTTTGTTATGCCTAATCAAAATGCTAATATTAGTGTAAAATTTACTCCAATTATTTCTAATATTGTTATTGATGATGTAGTAGGTGGCACAATTGTTTGTGATAAAAAAAGTGCTCAATATGGAGAAGAAGTAAATATTAGTGTTACACCTGATTTTGCTTATTATGGTATAGAAAGATCATTATCTATTAATAATTCAGAAATATATAAAAGTCGTATATATTCAACAACAACAGTTAAATTTGTTATGCCAGATACTGATGTAAAAATAAGCATGCGTTTTGCTAAAGAGGATTTGAATTTTGGAAAAACTTTTGGTGATTTTGATGCTCAAACAAAATCATTTAATTCTGATAAATGGGATTATTCTTTGGATGATGAAAATAATAAAAAAACATCTATTACTTTATCTGGAAGTGGAGATGCAAATAATAAAAGAGATGCAGGATTTACTTATTTCCATACTGAAGAAAAATATTTTTATTTTTCAACAGCACTTTCTATTTCTAATTATGAAAATATAACTAATACTTATGAAAATAGAGTAGGAATTTTCTTTGGTGATCAAAATAAATTAGCTACTATTGGTTACTATTTTAAAAAATATAGTGCTAATACAAATATGATGGTTGGAAGAAAATATGCTTCACTTAGTTATAAAACTGGTTCAAGAAGTGTAATTAGTGGTTATCAAACTGTTATGGGTGGACCAACTGGTGATCCAACTTCAGATAAATTTAATGGAAATGATGTTTCTATTAGTTCACATGGTTTAGCTAATATAAAAAATGAAGATTTTAAAAACATCATTATGAGAATGGGGTTAGTTTATGATGGTATAAATAAAAAAATACATATTTTATTAACAGATTTTGATACTGATAAACTAGTTTATGTTAGAACAATTAATTCATTAGATACTAAATGGTTTAGTGTTGATGAAGATGGA
>URVS01000258.1 GCA_900551385.1 uncultured Mollicutes bacterium
TATTATATGTTACAAACATGGGACATGATAAATTTCCCTTAAAATCTGCCACAGTTCTATAACCAAAAATCGTTGTTGACTCATTTTCTGGCCAATTTAAAAGACGAGACACATCTTCTCTTGAATATTTTTCATACAACTTAAATGGAGTACAACTAGGGTTTCTATATTTTAAATCATATTCTTTAAATCCAATATCAATAATATCATAAATAAATTTCTTAAATATTTCATTTTCTAGTAATTTTCTAAAGTTTTCATGAATAAATAATATGTTATTATTAACTTCTAAAAGTTTTACCCTAGAATACTTTGTACGTTCCATCTTCTTATAATAGGATACACTAAGAATTTTAATAGCACTTTTTATACTAAGAGCATTGTCTGTTAAGGAGTAGTTATTTTCTAAGATATTATTAACATCATATATACTAATTTGTCTATTTTCAATTAATTCCCTTAATATAATTAATTCATGTGGACGTTTACCATTAGCTATTTTTAGTGATAGAAATTCTAAATATAGAATTTCATCTTCACATAAACTATTATTAAAACTCGTATCTAGTTTAGATAATAAAACTGGATATGCCTTCTTTTTTGAGGGTAGTTTTTCCTTCATATATTTAATAATAAACATTGCATCAAGTTCATCATAATTATAAAAATCAATTAATAATGGAATTCTACCAATCTTCTTTTTAAAATTCATATACTTATTTCTTAGAAAGGAAATACTGTTAATAGTTGCATTATCAATTGAATGATAAATCTTTTCCTTTGAAATTCTATCAAAGCTAATTGTTGAAGCTCCAGGAAGTAGATTATTAGAATCAAACATGAATTTACGAATAGTATCTTTATTGTATGTTCTATCATCAGATAGGGCAATGGGAATCTTGTAGTTTGTATCAAAATCTCCAATAAAATCAAGAACAACAACATACTCTTTATTTGAATGTTTTCTAAGACCACGACCCAACTGTTGGATAAATACTATACTTGATTGTGTAGGTCTTAACATTACAATTTGATTAATTTCAATAATATCAACACCCTCATTAAAAATATCAACAGTGAATATATAATCAAGAGTATTATCTATATCATCACTAACAAGTCTATTAATAGCATCTTCACGTTCATCCTGAGTATTATTTCCACTAAGACTTATAGTGTTATATCCACGCATATTAAACATGTCTGATAAAACTTTAGCATTATCCACGTTATTACAAAAAACTAATCCCTTTACTCTATTTCCATTAAAACCATAATATTCAATATTTTCAATAATTTCATCAACACTCTTTAAAAGATTATTCACCTGTGGTGTTTTTGCAAGTTGATCTGGAGAAATATATGAATAATATAATGTTTGAATATCTGGATTCATATCCTTAGCAATTAATCTAACTTTCTTCTTATTCCATGAACCTCTTAGATTAGAACCTTCAACTACTCTAATAAAATCTTCTATTGCTTTTTCAGCTACTTTTAATCTATAATCGTTACTTGTATCCCAAATTTTAATCACCCAAATTTCTATCTTTGTTTATTAATTCAATATAATTATATATATTTCATTTTTTTTAATTATATTGTTTTCATACATATAGTCTTTTAAATGGAGAATATTTTCATATTTTAAGGTTATTTTTATATATTATGCTAAACATATACTTAACCATCAAAAATTATTCTTTTTTTATAATTAATAAAAAAGAAATAGAAACACAGGAAGAATTAGCTGAAGAGTTAAAGAAGAGTGGTTTTGAAGTTACTCAAGCTACTATTTCAAGAGATATAAAAATATTAAAGCTTTTAAAGGTACAAAGCATATCAGGTAAATATAGATATGTGGCTCCCACTAAAGAAGAGAGAAATATAAATGATAAACTTTTTAGCATACTTGCTAATTCAGCAATATCAGTGGAAAAGGTTGATAAATTTGTGGTGGTAAAAACACTTACTGGTGCTGCATCTGCTGCTGCTGAAGCTATAGATAGCTTATATTCAGAAGATATTGCTGGTACAATAGCTGGTGATAATACAATATTCATTTTAATAAGAACTGATGAAAAAGCTTTAGAATTAATAACAAAAATTAGAAAAATAATTTTATAAATTTAAAAGGTGGGTTATAATGCTTGTTGTTTTAAATATAAAGAATTTTGCTTTAATCCAAGAATTATCTGTTGAGTTTGGAGCTGGATTCAATATTTTATCTGGAGAAACCGGTGCTGGTAAATCAATTTTAATAGATACCATAGATTATGTATTAGGTGGAAAGTTTTCTAAAGATCTTATTAGGTATGGCGAAGATAAAACATATGTAGAAGCTATATTTGATATTGAAAATGATGAAATTTATACTTTACTAAATGATTTAAACATAGAAGCAGATGAGCTATTAGTTGTATCAAGGGAAACAACTATTTCAGGAAAAAGTATAATTAAAGTAAATGGAAAAACCATAGTATTATCACAGTTAAAAAAGATTAGAGAAAAGCTTTTAGATATCCATGGTCAACATCAAAATCAATCTTTATTAAGCAAAGGAACACATATATTATATTTAGATGAATATAATTCTGAAAATATAAGTCCTTTACTAGAACAATTTGAAATATTTAAAAATCAACCCGTGATCCACGGCTTTTCAACGCGCCTTGGCGGTGTGAGCCGGGGAGAATGGAGTTCTATGAATATCAGTTTTACGCGCGGAGATAACGAAGCCGATGTAAAAGAAAATCATGAACGTCTGGCTGCCGCGGTCGGATACCGGACAGAAGATCTGGTATTAACCCAGCAGGTGCACAAAACCGATATTCTGCGTGTCGGGAAAGAAGATACCGGTGATGTTTA
>URVS01000259.1 GCA_900551385.1 uncultured Mollicutes bacterium
TTTTAAAACAAAAACAAATATCAATAAAATACTTACAGCGATTATAAATTGCGTATGTGTAATTATTCTAACGCTGTTAGCTATATATTTTATTTGTGGATATTCTAAAAAAACATTTTCATTTTCTATAACAGAAATCAATGGCAATATAGTGCCAATACCAACTGCTTCAAGTATTGCGCCTATTATCATTGTAAAAATTATAAAGAAACATTCTTTTTTCTGTGCCGTTGTTAGTATTGAAAATAACTTTAAAATTGACTGCATTAATTACACCAACTGTTTAAATAAGTTCTCTTAATTTTTGTTTTAAGTTTTCAAAATACTCAGCTATATGATCAGCTGCATCTGGTTTTAATTTAGGTTGATTTACAAATTTTTTGTAAAATTCATTGTCAGTATTTAATCGCTTTACTAACTTTAACTGTTCTGTATTATCTCCATCTAAATCCCAAAAAATTACAAAATCTTTATTTATTATTTCCGGTTCAGGATTGTTTAAACATCCTGCATAAATTGGTATACAGCCGCAACGTAAAGCATCAAATATTTTTTCAGTGCAATAGTCTGCGGCATCCATATTTTCAGGGCAAATATTAAATTTAAAATTTTTTGGATAGAAAGAAAATGAAGATTACACGAATTCATCCAGCAATTTTTATAGTGTATTTTCTGATTCTGATAATATTTGCATTTTTATTTAATAATCCATATTATGTAATAACCTATGGGATATTAATACTAACTTTAATTGCATTACAAGGATCAATAAGTGAAATTAAAAGTACTACTAAGGTATTTTTACCAGTAATACTTTTTATTACCTTATTAAACACTATTTTTACACATGTTGGAGATACACATATTTATATCTTTGGATCATATTATGTAACCTTTGAAGCATTAGTATATGGTGTAATTATGGCTGTAACTTTCTTTTTAGTTACATTAACATTTATAGCATACAACACTTATGTATCATATCAGGATATGCTTTATGTATTTTCAAAAAAGTATCCTAACTTATCTATGATAATAATAATGTCTCTGCGATTTGTTCCATTGATACAAAAAAGAAGTAACGAACTTCTTGAACTGTCAAAATTAAAAAATAGAAATGAAGACTTGAAATTTACAGAAAAAACATCAGAATTAATTCAAAATTTAGGATTGGTAGTTTCATGGTCATTAGAAGAAGCTATGCAATCTGCATCATCAATGAAATCTAGGGGATATAATATAACAAAAAGAACAAGTTATCTTAGATATGACTTTAATAAAATTGACGTACTTCTTACAGTACTTATATTAGTAACAGCAACAATATCTGTGTATGGATTATATAATGGTGTTGGATCAATCATGATTTATCCAAAATTCACATTTACATTTAGTCAAACACCATTTAACATATATTACTTTGCATATGTTGTACTGTTATTACCATTTATAATTATTGAAATTTGGGAGAGAATACTATGGCACTCTTAGAGGTTAAAGATTTTAGTTTCAAATATAATGAAGAAAAGGTCTTAAAAGATATTAATTTTAAGATAAATGAGGGTGAGTTTGTATTACTGTGTGGTCCATCAGGTTCTGGAAAAACAACTCTGTTAAACAATATTAAAAAAGAATTAAAACCGGCAGGGGATACTTATGGTCAAATATTCTTTGATGATATTTTAGTTGAAGAGTTAGATGATGAAAAATCAGCTTGTGATATAGGTCTCATGTTTCAAAATCCAGATGCACAAATTGTAACAGATACTGTTATTCAGGAAATTGCATTTCCCCTTGAAAATATTGGATTACCTACTGATGAAATAAGAAATAGAATTGCAGAAATGTCCACATTCTTTGGAATAGATAAATTATTACATGAAAATGTTAATAATCTATCAGGTGGACAGAAACAATTAGTAAATCTATGTTCATTGTTGGTTTTAAAACCAAAACTCCTACTACTAGATGAACCTACAAGTCAACTAGATCCAATAGCATCATATGATTTTTTAGCAATGCTTAGAAGATTAAATGAAGAATTTTCAATTACAATTATAGTGACTGAACATAAAATGGATAATATTTTTCCATTTGCTAATAAAGTAATTTATCTACAGAATGGAAATTTAAAATACATCAATGATTCAAGAAATATTTGTGATGATATTAAAGATGATGAAGTATTTAAGTACTACATGCCAGAGGTTACAAGGGTAAATTTACTTCTTAAGGACAAATTTGATTCAATTAAAGATGTGGAAGTTGCACTTAGTGTTAGGGAAGGAATTCAATTACTAAATAATATGGATGATATTATTAAAGACATTCCTCTTCAAGCATTATCTAGAACTAAAGTAGAAAATACTGATGAATTAGTATTAGTAAAGGATTTATGGTTTGGATATGAAAAAGAAAATGTAATTCTTAAAGGAATTGGATTTAATGTTAATAAAGGAGAATATATTACAATTATTGGTGGTAATGGAAGTGGAAAAAGTACATTTCTAAAACTTCTTGCAGGTCTAATAAAACCAGTGAAAGGTAAAATAAAGTATGCTAAGAACACTAAAATCAGTTATGTTCATCAAAATCCTATGGTTCAATTTACAGAAGATACTGTGCTAAAAGAATTATCTAATATTCGTGAATCAAAAATTGAAACAGATTTTAACTTCAATCCATTTAACAAATCAAAAAAAGAGAATGAAATAGATAAATCAATAAATAAAACTATTGAATTATCTGATTATGCTATGGAACTTGTTGATTATTTTGATATTAGAAAAATTCTTAATAACCATCCCTATGACTGTAGTGGAGGGGAACAACAAAAAATAGCTTTTATTAAAGCATT
>URVS01000260.1 GCA_900551385.1 uncultured Mollicutes bacterium
AGAATTAAACATGTTGAAGCTAACGGCTCTTCTATTAAAGCTTGTAAAATTGCTGAAGGTTTAGCAGAAATTCATTATAGAAGAGGTGAAGGTACTAAAGAGTGGGATATTGCTCCTATTGATTTAATTGTTAAAGAAGCAGGTGGATATTTTATTAAACCTGATGGTAGTAATTATCAATATAATAAAAAAGATGTTTATAATCATGAAGGTTATATTATAACTAATAAACTTGAAAATATTTATCATGAATAATTTATAAAATGAATCATATAATTGAGATGTGAAGATCCACATCTCTTTTTTATGTAGAGTTGTAACAACTTTAATTATTGTGATTTGTTCAACAATTTCTCTTTTTTGTCTATTTGGTAATAGATTAAAAAATCATTATTTAAATGTTGCTTCTTTGCAATCAAATAAGATTGCTTCTTTAATTTGTTTAAATTCTGTTTCAACTTTGCAAGAAGAAAAATATTCGCAAGTTGAATTTATTAATAATGATGAATTTAACACTAATGAATTAAATTTTTTTATAAAAGATTCAGTTAATAAAATATATCAAGAAATTAGAAAAGTTGAAAATGGAGAATCTTCTTATTTAGAAAATAAATATGGAAAAGGTATCATATATGAAATTCCTTTTAATTTATTTTCTGATAATGTTTTATTTGCTTCTTTTGGCCCTAAAATACCAGTTAAATATAATTTAATTAGTGATATAAAAGGTCAACTTGTTTCTCATATTGAAGAATTTGGTATTAATAACGCTCTTATTAGTTTAAATGTAGAAATTGTAGTGGCTTTAGATGAAGGAATTGATATAAACCATATTAGACAGGAATGTGATAAATTTTATCCTATTAGAAAAGTAAGTTACAAAAATATTTACAGGAGAAATACCTTCTATTTATCCGTTTTTAAAAGATGTAAGTGTATATTATTCGACCGAGGAAGCAATATGAGAGCGTTTATTTATGATAAATATGGTTATTATCCTGATGAAGAATATTCTACTTCTTTTGAGTATCAAGGCTGGTTTTTTAAATTAGAAATTTGTGAAAAAAATGATACTGAATTACATTCATTAAGATTGTTATTAAATGAAATAAATCAAAATTATGATAATTTAGGATCTGATATTATTTTATCAAGAGATGGACATTATGTTTCTAATAGTGAATATGGTCCAGTTGTGCTTGTGGCAATTAAAGAAGGCGAAGTAAATATAAATGATTTATTTAAAATGCATCAATTATATTTTCAAAGATTTAATAATAAATTATTAATTTCTCATTTAAGAAATTTGTGGTTAAATAAAATACAAAATATTGAAGAAAGAATATTACCAACTTTACCTTTAGACGATAAAGAATTTTCTTTATTATATAATTTAAGTGAATATGCTTTAGGTTTAGCAGAAAATGCAATTCAATATTTACTTGATGTAGCGTTATTTTATGGTGATGAAATAAAAAATACAACTTTAAGTCATAAAAGAATTGATGAATTAAATTCTTTTTATTTATTTAATCCATTTAATTTAATTATTGATTCTCCAATGCGAGATTTAGCAGAATTATATAAAAATAATATTTTATCTTTAGAACAATTATTTGATCTATTAAAAAGATATCAAATAAATAGTTTAGATGCTTCTTTATTATTTGCTAGATGTTTATATCCAAATCAAATATTTGATATTTTAGAAGATTATTATGAATTAAAAAAAGATGTAAAAAAAAGAGTAGAGTATTATAATAAAACTCTTACTCAATTTGAATTTAAATTAAGAAAATTACATAAATTCTTAGTTAATAATTATCAAATTAGACCAATTAGTTGGTTAGAATAATTATTTACTTGTAGCTTTTAATAAATCTCTAATTTCTTCTAATAATTTTTCTTGATTTTCTTCACGTGCTTCTTTAGCTGCTATTTTATTAGCTTCTTCTTGTTGTAATCTTTCTTGTTCAGCTTTAGCTTCTTCTTCTTGTTTTAATTTTTCTTCAAGTTCAGCTTGTTCTTTTGCTGATAATTTCTTTTTATTTTTTAATTTAGCAATATTAGCATCGTTATATTCTTTAATGCTATTAAATGTTTTAACAATTAAAAATAAAACAAACGCAATTAATAAGAAATTAATTATTGCACTTATTAATGCACCCCAATCAATATATATTGAATTAGCTAAATCTAAAACTTTGTTTCCATTTGCATCAATTGTATAAGCTGCACTTAAAATAGTATAAGCAGACGCTAATGCATCTTTATTACCTCCACTGCATAAAGCAATAATCCAGTTGATAAGTGGCTTTAAAATGCCGTTAGATAAAGCTGTAACAATTGCAGTAAAAGCAGATCCAATAATCATACCTACAGCCATATCCATTACATTTCCACGTGAAATGAATGTTTTAAATTCTGCAAAAAAATTTTTCATAAACAAAACTCCTATAAATATATAATAATTAAGATAAAAATAAAAATCAATCTAAGAAAAAAAGAACTTATTGTTCTTCTTTATTTTCAAATCTAAAATCATCCATTTGATTTTTACTAGATGCTAATTTAACATCAATAACACCTGGTACTTCTTCTTTTAATAAGATGCCTACTCCTGCTTCGATAGTATCACCAATCATTGAGCAACCATCACATGCACCAAGCATATCAACATAAACAATACCATTTTCAAATGAATGAAATGCAATATCTCCACCATCTCTTTGTAAATAAGGTCTTAATTTATGAATGACATTTTTTATTTGTTCTTCAATATTTTCCATTTTTGCAAACTCCTTTTTTACTTATTAAGTATATCATATAAATCCTACCATATTTTATA
>URVS01000261.1 GCA_900551385.1 uncultured Mollicutes bacterium
TCATAATTTCCCCAATTAATTGTATTTAAGTCAATATCTCCACTTTTTCCATGATCACGACTTAAATCGGTATGATTTAAAACATCAAAATTAAATCTATCCTCACTAAAAATATTACGTATATCATTTTTTGTATAGATAGTCCAGTTATCACGTAATTTCTTAGGTACAAGTACAAGTACCCTATCGTTTCTTAGTTCATAGTACTTAATAATTGCAAGTGCTGTGAATGTTTTACCCAATCCCACACTATCTGCTAGTATACATCCATGATATTCATCAATCTTACCAATAGCACCTAAAACAGCATCTTTTTGAAATTCATATAATTTCTTCCAAATTTCTGTATCTTTAAAGCCAGTACGTACCTTTGGTAATGTATTTTCATTTAAATCACGTAAATAATCATTAAAAAGATAATATAATGACACAAAATAAATAAATTCTGGAGATTTTTCATCATACATGAGTTTAAGTTGATTAAGAAATTCTTCTTTAACATCAACAACTAAATTACCGTTGTTCCAAAAGCTATCAAACTGAGTTTTAAATGAATCAAGCATGAACTGTCCATATGTACACTGATTAATATCATTACGATTAGAATTTGTAATTCCAAGTCCTTCTGTATTAAAATCAACAGATCCATTAATAACTAATGTTTTATCATCTTCTTCATTTTCTAAACAAAGCATACGTGGATTAGCACTCTCTTGTCTAGCATATGATTTAATTTCTACTTTTTCTTCAACCCATCTAGCACAGGCACGAGAAATAGAACATTGAGTTAGTTCATTTTTAAGTCTAAGTTCATATTGACTACCAAAAAGATCTCCTTTTAAATTATTGTTAATATAATATTCCTTAGTTTCAGCATCATCATTATTTTTAACAAAATTTGGATTAGTAAAAATAATACGCATATTATCAATTTTATCTAATTTTTCTTTTAATTCATAATATGCATAAACACTGAATAAACTTGTAATCATTGAAATTTTAGAACCTTCCTCTATATTTTCATCTAATTCTTCATAGACAGTGTTACCTTTTTGATTATTCAGCATCTTAGGTTGTTTCAATTACATCCCTCCTTTTAAAATCCTTGCTAATTATTATAAAATATATTTGTCTAATTATATAAAATATTTTAAAAAGAATGAAAATAAGGGAGTATAATTTAGAAAAACCATGAAAAAATCTATTTAAAATATGACTTTTATAGAAAAACTATATCCACAACATAATTTTTAAAGTTTCATATCATAAAATCAGTTTTACACTTGAAATAAACCTTAATTAAAACTTTAAATAATATTAAAGTTTAAATTAGTATAATATTATAAAATAACTATTTATATTAAAAAATAATATAAATTAATATATAAATATTAAAAATATTAATTATAAGAATATAAATTCAAAAAAAAGTCAATTATATATAACTTTTTTTCATGTTTAATCAATACATTTATATAGTATCCAAGCATATGATAAAAATAAAGAAAGATAAAATATACTTTATAAAAAAAATTGAAGAAAGTGTGACAATTCTGTTTGGGTATTTTTCAACAAGATTTTGTTGTTACCATGCACAGAAAAACATTTAATAAATAGAATAAGATCATAATGAAATTGAAATTTCTTCATCACAACAAGTAACTACGCTCCAATGGTATAATAGAATAAGATCATAATGAAATTGAAATAGTACAAGTTTAGGTGTTAGCTACGGTCAGGATTATGAATAGAATAAGATCATAATGAAATTGAAATGTATATTCTACTGTTTCTACTATTTCTACTGAGTAGAAACTATTATATTTACCAAAGTAATATATTACAATAAGGAGGTTTTAACTATGGTTTTAATTAAATCAATAAAAGTAAGTGAAAAAACTCATAAATTATTAACTAAAATTTGTCCTAAAAATAAATCATACAATGACATAATATATAATGCATTAATTCAACAATACACAGAAAAAGAATACCTAACTGACGAAGAAGCTGAATATTGCAATAAAATGATAGACCAATTCGAAAAAGGAGATAATACTGATACATACACAATAGATACTGATAATTTAGATAAAGAATTAGATGAATTGGAAAAACAAGGTGTACTATGAATTACATACTACAATACACTAAACACGCCTTAAAAGACTTGAAAAAAACAAAAAAGAAAAACTTACACGATTACAATAAATTAAAAGAAGATTTAGAAAAACTAAGACAAAATCCCTACACCTCAGCAAATATTAATATAAAAAGTTCTAAATGTCCCAGATGTAAACGTATGAAATCAGGAACGCACAGGATAATATATTATATTCATACTACTAAACCAATAATAGAAATAGTAATGATAATTGAACGAAAAAAGAACTACAGAGATTTTTAAAAAAAATATTTTATGATCTTCAAAAAAATAATTATTTTCATTCAAAAAAATAAGTTAGTGCTGAAGTAATTAAATTATTGAAAAATAGGAGTGGTGGTTATATCGTGTTAGTTAATTGAAATGTGTTTTTAATTCTTTTAAAATATGCTGTAAAATATAATCCTGTTGTTTAACATCATTACTTAAACCATATTCTTTAATAATATCTTCTTTCAATAGAATAAGATCATAATGAAATTGAAATGGGAATATTTATCTTGCATTACAAGGTATTATTCAAAAATAGAATAAGATCATAATGAAATTGAAATGTAGTGTTATAACATTTCTTTTTAGTTATTTATTACAAATAGAATAAGATCATAATGAATTTGAAATTTAAATACTACTACCTACAGAAATAATACTATGAAAAATAGAATAAGATCATA
>URVS01000262.1 GCA_900551385.1 uncultured Mollicutes bacterium
TGTTAGATGACATAATTCTTGTTTCAAGTACAGAAAATAATAATCTATTTGATTTTGATGAAGAATTATAGGAGGAATAAAATAATGAAAAAAACAATAAAATTAATATTTTGTTTAGGATCATTAATGTCATTATTAAATATTAATGCTACTAAAAATAACGATTTTTTAGAAACAACATTATTAGATAATAATGAAAAAATATCTTTAATTGGAAAAAGAAATGCAACTTCAGAAAGCTTAGAAACATCTAAAATGTTTACTCAAGTAGGATTAAAAAATGGTGATTATTATTTACGTTTTGCTACTGCAATTAAAGCTAATGATAATTTAGACAATATTAGTACATTAAATTATACTAGAATTATAGAAGATAATACTAAAACAGCAAAAGCAGAAACTGTATATTATGGTATTTCTTCAGGTGAAAATACATATTATTATGATGGATCAAAATTAACTACTGAAGCAGAATATAGAGGACAATATCTTTGGACTTGTTACACAATTAAATTTAAAAACGCAAGCGTCTCTAATTATTTAGAAAAAAATATTCAAATGAAATTACTTATTAATGGTAAAGATGAAGTTACTACAACAACTACTTTATTAGATAATATGAATAAATTTTCATTTGAAGCAGAATCTGATAGTGTAACTTATAAAAATTGCGATAATGTTCCAGAATGGGGTGGAATTAGTCAAAATTATAAAATAGGAGGTCAAACTGGAATAAAAGTTGAAAATGGAAATAAAGGAGCATCATTTACATTTAATATTAATAGTGAATATGAAACATATTTAATGAGCTCAGTTTATGTTACACCATTTAGTTATAATTATTATTTACATAATGAATATTCTTTAACTGTTAATAATGAAATAATTGATTATCAAACAAAAGAGATTGAAAATGCAGGGACAGATAAATCTAAATATGATGGAAACTGGGCAAAATATTTTGTTAAAGTTGATATTGGTATGCTTCATTTAGTTCAAGGTAATAATACAATAACATTTACTTCTAAATCTTCTGCAGGATTAATAATGGATAAAATTATTCTTACTGCAAATACACCAATAAGTGAAGCTTCTAAATAATTTAAAATAAAAAATGAGAATTAAGTTTCTCATTTTTTTATGAATTTTTTTCCTTTTTCTAAAGCGTCTAATTCCCATTTAGGAGTGATATTATCATTATATTCTTGTAATAATTTTTTATCTTGTTTAGATAATTCCATTTTATTAAATAAATCAGGTCTTAATTTTCTTGTTAAGATCAATGATTGTTTTCTTCGCCACTTATTTATAGCGGTATGATTTCCTGAAAATAATATATCTGGTATCTTATCATTATTATATTCATAAGGTAAAGAATATTGAGGATATTCTAATCCATCATTAAAACTTTCTTCTTCAATGGAATTAGTGCTTATAGCGTTAGGTAATAATCTAATGATTGAATCCATTATACAAATAATAGCAGCTTCACCACCAGTTAAAATAAAATCACCAATTGATATTTGTTCATCAACATATTTTTCAATTCTTGCATCTAATCCTTCGTAATGGCCACATATAAAGATTAAATGTTCTTCTTTTGACATTTCTAAAGCTTTTTGTTGATTGAATGTGTTTCCTTTAGGAGAAGTTAAAAAAGTCTTTGAATGAGGCGTTTTAACGCTATTTAAGGCATCTATAACTGGTTGGCACATCATAATTAAGCCTGCTCCACCACCTACAGGAGGATTATCAACTCTATGGTATTTATCAAGAGTAAAATCTCTAATATTAACAACTTCAAAAGAAACTATTTCTTTACTAATAGCTCTTTTAATAATAGATGTATCAAAAAAAGAATTAAAAAATTCAGGGAATAAAGTTAAAATAGTTATTTTCATTCTATTAATCCAGGTATTAAATGAACTGTAATTGATTTATTTTCTAAATCTACTTTTTTTATATAAAATTTAACGAAAGGAATTAAAATAGTTTTTTTATTGTTTAATTCAATTCTTAAAGAAATTTGAGAAGTAAAATCTTCTACTTTTTTTACTATACCAAAAATATTTCCATCTTCATCAACACAATTAAGATTTATTAAATCATTAAAATAATATGTGTTTTTTGGTAAAGGAGGTAATTCTTCTTTTTTAACTTGTAAATACCAACCAATATATTTTTCAGCTTCTTCTATTGAAGATATTTCATTAAAAGTAACAAAATCAAATTCACCTTCATTAGAATAAGATTTAATGGTAAATTTTTTTTCAATTCCTTCTTTTTCATTTACTAAATAAATTTCATTATTCTTTTTATACCTTTCTTTAGCAAAATAAGAAGTGGATTTAATTTTAAAAGTACCTTTTAAACCTCTAGTTTTTATAATAATTCCAACATTTAAATAATCATTTCTTTCCATAATTTTATTTTAAATAAAAAGATGTGGAATTTCCACATCTTTAAACTTAGACAATTAATTTTCTTCTGGTAAAGTTGCAAGTTTAATATGAATTCTTTGGTTGTTATTTTTACCTGCAATAGATAAGACTTCTCTTAATGCATCTGCAGTAGAACCATGTTTTCCAATTAAACGACCAGTATCTTCAGCTGTACAAGAAATAAGATAAACAATATCTTTTTCTGAACTACCTTCAATTTGTTCAATTTTAACTTTTTCAGGATTATTTAAGATGTCATCGATTAATTGATGAATAAGTGCAATATAATCCATTTTATTTACCTACTTTTTGCTAGCAGCAAATTTAGCAATAATTCCGTGTTTTGAAAGAATTGATTTAACTGTGTCTGATACTTGTGCGCCTTTATTTAACCAA
>URVS01000263.1 GCA_900551385.1 uncultured Mollicutes bacterium
GATTAAATTAATAAAATCAGGAAGTGAAGTTAGTGATTTTGAAGATTTTATTGAAATTCATCCTACAACAGATGGTATTTTTAAATTAACTGAATATTTTAAACGTTATTTATAACATTTATCTTTTTTTTAAAAAAAAGAAGAATGAAGATTTATTTCATGTATTTTTCTACAAATTCTACTAAATCCTCAGGAGCTTTTATTATATCTTTAGCATATTTAGTTGTTGCTTCTTTCATTGAATCATAATTATTAAGTGTCTTGTTTATAACACTAGTTATATTATTCACATTACTCTCTATTACTGCCCCATCAAATACCCTAGATAATCCATGATACCTTCCATATTTTACACCAATAACAACTACTACTGGTATTTCACATGCTATTGTTTCATGTAGTGTTAGGCCATCATCTGTTATTACAGCTAAATCTACTAGGTCATATAGATCATTAATGTAATTTATATAGCCTAAATTTATAATATTAGGATGGTCTATGATTTTATTTATTCCCTCATGTAACGGTGCACCTATTAGAAATATATTTACATCATCATTCTCCTGAGCATAATTACGTGCTGCCTTTGCCATGTCATCAAATAATGTGGAACCTGAAGCAAAGAGTATTGATTTTTTATTTGCATCATATTTCTTAGGTAATTTATCAAGAATATTATTTTTATCACCATGAATTATATCCATCTTTATTGGTGAATATTGTTTTTGAATTTCATAATTAGATACATAATCATCTTTATGTGTAAATGCTGGTGATTCTGGTAGAAGTAAAGTTGGATTACATTTTAGAGATATTTTAGTATCTGTTGGAGTTGCAACTACTCCTATTGCTGGAACATGTGCAAATTTAGCAGATAAACATCCAATAACAGATCCTCCACCTATAATACCTATTACCCCATCGGCTTTTTCTTTCTTAATTAAATGACATCCTACAATTACTGCTTTGATTGTTTTTAATCCTGCTTTAAATAAAGATAATTTAGATGCAGCATGTCCTCCAGCTGCAGGTATTGATGATTTTAACCAAGACATATTATGTTTTTTAAAGTAATATCCTTGAGCACTATAATCTAATACAATTTCTCCCATAATGCCCCTACTTTCTAGTGTTTTTAGTATGTTATATGCTATAACAGCATCTCCCCCAGTACCTCTTCCTGTTACAAAAAGTAATAACTTCATGATTTCACCCTTTATTTAAATTATTATTCAATCCTGTTGCCTTTTTAATGATGGGTATTTTATTCATTACTAACAACATTACAGATAATATGACAATTAACATGATTACCATAATAGGTACATTTATAAATGGTGGAATATTCAGTGAAAAAATTCCTATTTTAGAACATAGATTGATTAATAAAACCGTTTATAAATACATTACAAAAGATAATTTACTAAATAATATAATATGATTATTAATAATTTCACTGTATTTTCCATATATTTCTCTAAAATCAGTATTTTTAATAAGAATAAAAATACCTGCTGCTTGAATAGCAGCACCTGGTGTTAAATCCCCAAGTGTTAAGAATTTTAAGTCCAATGAATTTGATAAACTTGTTAAATATAATGTTCCCATAAATGTAATAAGAGTACCTATTACAATTAGACAAATTGCAAATTTTCTATTGTTGAAACAATATCTTTTAGTGTTACTTAGATAATATCCAAGTATAAAATATCCCATGTGCCCCATGAAAAAACCCATAAAGTCTAAGATTAGTATATTTTTATCAATAAATTTCAATACTAAACAAACAAACCATATTCCTAAAAAATATTCTATTTCCCTATCTGTTAATGTATGAACCAATTTTGAAACTAAAGGTGTGGCAATATATAATGCAATAATCATATATACAAACCAGAATTGTACACTAACTATTGTAGGATCTAAAATAGCATTTATAAATAATACTAAGAAATTATTTGTATTTGATTCAAACAATCCTAATGACCATTTAACAATAAAATATATTATAAACCAAACAATAAATGGTTCTAATATCCTTTTTATTCGTCTTGGAATTGTATTTATAGGATTATCTTTTTTTAATAAAAGCAATCCTGAAATCATTATAAATAATATTATTGAAAATCTGGTAAGTGATGATATAAATATACTTTGTATCCAATAATTTCCAAAAATAGGAGTATTTGTTATATAATTAGAAGTTATATGAAGAAACAATACTCCAACTATAGCTAAAAAACGCATATAATCCACATATAATATTCTTTTCATTTTATATATCTCCATAAAAGATTATTTTTTTGGATTTATATGAACAATGTATTTTTTTCTATAATCCCTTGCTTTTATAAATTAAAAGTAATTAATACTGATTTTACATAATATAAATTAAATTTAAAATATGTTAATAAAATTATTCTTAAAAGAATACACAGATTTTAGAAAACAATGCAAATACATACCTTAATAAATTATTTTAATAAAAAAATGATTTATAATTCATTTAAATATAATCCATATCCTATATTCTTTAAAGAAAAATCATACTATTACTTAACTTATATTTCAAATTAAAAAATTATCCCCTAAATTTAAGAAATTATACATATAAAACAGTAATTCTTTTTTTTAAATCCAAAAAAACTTTATTAACAATATATATGTCATTAAATGCTATTAAAGTTAACTCTAAAAATAATAGTATTAAAATGAAAAATAAGTTTAAAAACTAAATTTTTCTAAGTAAAACCCAAAAAAAGAAGAAATATTAACTTTTAATAAATTATTATCCTATAATTTATAAAAATAGTTCTATTTTTTAT
>URVS01000264.1 GCA_900551385.1 uncultured Mollicutes bacterium
ACCCATTATAAGAAATAACAAAATCTATTTCTAAGCCACTTTCTTTTGAAAAATAAAAAGGTTTTATTCCTGCTTTATTCAAAGAATCAAAAACTAGTGCTTCATAAATTGCACCTTTACCTTGACCTAAGTTTCCTTTATTAATTGCAGCAACTGTATCAATTCCATACATTGATGTAACAATACCAATATCTTCTGGAAAAAGTTTAAATTGTGATTCAATTTTTTCTCCCACCAATGGAAGAGATGGGACTTCAACATTATAAACTTTTGAAACAATATGTGCTTGTCTTAAATATTCAATCGCATCATTTTTATCATATTGCCCACCACTAGAAACTTTAGAAACAATAAATCTTTTATTATCTTTAGCAAGAAACATTGGAATTAAATCAAAAACACTTTGTATTCTTGAAACTTCATTTGCTTTAAAAATTGGATTTTCATTCTTATTTTTTCGTCTTCCAAAATCTGTTTTCATATCAAACACTGTATTGTTTAGTTCTTTAAATGCATCAACTATTCTATACATTTTTAAATATTCTTTTATGACTTTAGGAAATCCACCTATACAAGAATATTTCAAATATAAATCTTTATATAATTTGTGAATATTTTCTGGTATTGGTTTTTTATCATTAAGATACGTAACAAGTTGATTAATTTGTTGTTCTTTATATCCTAAAGCCCATAAAAATTCTTCAAAATCCATTGTTTTCATTTGCATAACATCTTCATATCCAGTTGGTGCTGGTGTTGTATCCCCAATAACATATCCATTAATTCCTAAATATGATCCACTTCCAATAACATTATATCTTCCATCATTTTTAAATGATAAACGTGCTTTAGGACAATCTTGAATTTAATCAAAAAATATCAATATATTATTAGATTTAAAATCAAAATTAGGAAAACGTAAAGATATATTTGAAATAATAGTATCAACATCTAAATTCCCATCAAAATCAGAACAAAATTCTGGATTAGTCCAAAAATTCAATTCAATTAATTGAAGATTATTTCTTTTAGCAAATTCTTGAATTGTTTCAGTTTTCCCACATTGACGTATACCTACTAATGCTGGTGATTTATTTTCTTTTTTCAACCAGTTATCTAAAAATACATCTATTTTTCTTTTAAAATACATTTTAAACCCTTTCATAATAAAATCGGAGCGACTTTTAAAAATGCAAGAGAGTTATCAACATTAGTATTATTATCTATATCGTAAAACACATCAGTTATCTGCAAATTGCAAGCAACTGAATTTTTAAAGTCTTAATTTTATAAGAACTACCATATTTTTTTAGTTATAAATATAGGTAAAAGCTTAAAAATGTTTATTTAGTTGCTACATTATATTGAATAAAAAAAACTTATATATAAAAAAAGATCGATTTTATACAGCCTATTTTAAGGGGAGAGTCAATAATTTTTAATGATTTTTTTAAATTATTAAATTGTAATTTGAATTATTATTTAATCTTTTTTATTGGATGTCTTATGACTGTTTTTTAATTTATTATCATCGCATTTTCTTGGATCACTTAAATATGCTATACTTTATTAACTATCCAAAAATGATATTCATTATAACATCAATTATAAGATTCTTTTCATCTGCCTTTGATTCAGCAATTAATAGAGTTAATGCTGCTAGTGTATTATTTGATATACATGTTTTGCCATCTCTATATAGTAAGCCATAAAAATTCATGAAATATAAAAATATTGAAGCTGCTATTCTTTTATTTCCATCAATAAAAGCATGATCCTTGACTGTAAAATATAGTAAATTTGCTGCCTTTAATTCAACACTTGGATAAACATCCTCTCCATCAAATGATTGATAAATATTACCTATAATAGATTTAAAATCACTATTTCTTTCTTGAGCAAATAAATCTCCTCTTTCATTAAATTTTAACTTATTAATAACTTGCATACAATCTTCATAAGTAACTATTCTATCATCCTTCTTACCACTTATTTTAGGTACACATTGGTGGTCATAATTATCTAATAGGTCAAGTCCTTTTGAAAAATAATTTATAACAAGCAAAACATCCTTAGCATTATCATTTGTAAGTTCTTCTACATTTCTTGAAGCAATATCTATTAATTTAACTGTTTTTTCTAAATATTCTAAACGTTGTTTATTAATCGCATAGCCTTTTAGCATGTAAGATTTTAAAACATTATTTGCCCAGCGTCTAAAAGCTATACCTTGTGAAGATTTAACACGATATCCAACAGAAATAATTACATCTAAATGTAATATTCAATCTCTCTTTTTACTTTTCTATCTCCCTCAATTTGAACTTGTGCAAATTTTGCACATGTTGAAGTTACACCTCTTAGTTCTTCATCCAAAGCGTTTTTTATATGCTTTAAAATAACCGTTCTATCTCTTCCATATAATCTTGATATTTGATCTTGATTTAACCAAACAGTATCATCTTTAACATTGACTTCAAGTTGTACTCCTTGATTTTCAAATAAAACTATTTCATTCTTACCATTAGGCTTTATTTTACTATCCAATTTAGTATTAGACTCAAATAAATCATTAACATCTACATCATATTGAGAAATTAACCTGACAATTGCATCATAACCCATGTCATTAATTCCTAATTCGATTTTATTAATGGTTGTAGCGGATTTATATCCAAGAGACTTAGCAAAAGTTTTTTGACTCATATTTCTACTTTTTCTAATTCTTTTAACTCAGTTTCGGTTATTTCAGTTATTTCTTTTCGGTTATCTGGTACTTTTGCAGACAACTTTTCTTTATTACTTGTTTCCAA
>URVS01000265.1 GCA_900551385.1 uncultured Mollicutes bacterium
TTTCTACATTTTCTAAAGCACGATCCCATGAAGCATCTTTAATATTGAAAATACTGATTTCTTTAACACCATCTAATGCAGCTTGCATGACGATTGCAGTAGCTGCTCCACCTGCACCAACAATTGTCATCTTTTTACCAATAATATCAAAAAACAACTTTTTAAAATACTTTGAAAGCAAGGTGAAAGCATTATGATAGAAAATGATAACGATATTTATTTATATGATTATTTAGATGATCAAGCATCAGCTGAACGTGAAAAAGTTTTACAAAGATTTATAAATGACAATTCTAATCAAAAAGACATGGAATTTTATGATTTGAGTTTTTATTTAAAAAGAGATTCATGCGTAAAAAAAATAGAATCTTTTGCTAATCGCTCTTTTTTTGATAATAAAATTGTTTTATCAGAATCGCAAATTGAAATATTAAGTATATTAGAAGAAAAGAATCTTTTTTTAAGTGCACCTACAAGTTTTGGTAAAACATTTATTGTTTTAGAATTTATGATTCGTCATCCAAACTTGAAAAATATAGTTTTTATTGTTCCAACTTTGGCTTTAATGAATGAATTATTAAAAAAAATCTATGATCATTTTAGCGATAATTATAATATATGTATTAACGGCAACGAAAAATTGAAAGAAAAAAATATTTTTATTTTTGTTCCTGAAAGAAGTGATTGTAACTTTATTAATTTAATCTCCAATATAGAATTAGATTTATTAATTATCGATGAAATATATAAACTTAAACCTAAAGATAAAAAAGAATTAAATAGTGATGATAGAATTATACTTATGAATAAAGTATATTTAAATTTACTTGCAATAGCTAAAAAAATAATTTTACTTGGACCTTTTATTAAACAAATTACTTTTGAACAAACCAAATTAGACATTGTTAAATATTATACAAACTTATCACCTGTATTTAATTATGTTAAAAATTGTCCAGAAACAGATTGGATAGACTATATGGGAGAAAATAATGAATTAGTATATTTTAGTTCTCCTGAATCTATATATAAATCTTTAGAAAAAATAATCAATAAATTTGATGAAAAATATGAATATATTGAAAAATACAAAAATGAAATTTCTCATCTTGAAAAAGTGTTTTTTAAAGAATGGATTGGAATAAAACTTTTAAAACGTGGGATAGGAATTCATCATGGAAAAATTCCAATGTTTCTTAGAAAATTTTATGAAGAAGAATATAGAAATGGATCCCTTAAATGCTTGTTATGCACGAGTACATTAATGGAAGGCGTTAATACACCAACCATGAAAATGTTAGTTGTCGATAATCCTGGAAATATTTTTAAACTAAATAATTTAATAGGAAGAGTTGGAAGACTAAATGTTAATAATCCTAGTGCTGGTTATATATATTTGTTTAATAAAAAGGCGTGTGAAAATTATAAAAATAAAAATAAATGGGATTCTTTGACAATTTTATCTGAAAATAAAACAGTATCATCAGATGACGAAATTTTATTTTTAAATAAATCAATAAATAATTATGATAAAGGAACTGATTATAAAGAAAAGGTTGATATAATTATTAATTCTTCTGGAAAAAAATTAGAAGAAATTAAAAATTTTGATATTAAGATAAATACAGCTTTTAAATTTGTCAAAGAAAATTATAAAGAAAAATTTTTAACAGCAAATGAAATTAAAGACTGTATTAGCTTATCATATGATTTATTAGGAAGAATTTCTTTCAAATTTTACAAAAAAGATTTTTCTAATATAGATTACCCTCACGACAAATTGCCATATAAAATTTTTACAAACATGCTTATTAATGGGCGTACTTATGGTGAAATAATATCATATTTTGAAAAAGTATTTTTATTTAATTCTTCAAGATACTCGTGTATTCCATCAACATTCATATGTTTGTCAAAAGATGATACATAATTTAAATTATGAGGATTGTCCATATCTATTAATCCTGGCTCCTTCTTTATATGACTAATGGCATCTACTCTAAAACCATCAATACCTTTATCAAGCCACCAGTTTATCATTTTATATATTTCTTGTCTCACTTCTTCATTATCCCAGTTTAAATCTGGTTGTCTTTTACTAAATAGGTGTAAAAAATATTGTTCTGTATTTTCATCATATTGCCATGCTGATCCTTTAAATATACTTTCCCAATTATTAGGTTCAGCACCATCTTTTCCATCTCTCCAGATGCGCTCTAAATCGTAGAAGAGACGATCTTCTTTTGAGAAGATATGAATGATAATATCACTGTAGTCCATCAGAATCCAGCTGGAACGCTGATTTCCTTCAATCTGTTTTGCATGATAACCGGCTTTATATAACTGTTCATCTACGCTGTCCTGCATAGCCTGTAACTGGTTGGCATTGCTTCCACTGGCGATAATAAAATAATCTGCGATAACAGATATTTCACTGATATCAATAATACGGATATCTTCTGCCTTCTTTTCCGATAAAGCCTGATATGCAAGTTTCGCCATTTCTTTCGACTGTTTATTCATGAGAACCTCCTGTATAGTAATGATATGTTTCAAGTGTCATTGGATCGATATTTTTATCATTTTTACTGCCATTGAGATAATGAATAGTATCACATAAAATCATTTTCAGTGCTTCATCTAAATCTTCAAAGGCTGTTTTTCTGATTTCTTTTAGGTTTGCTGCTTTATCCCGTTTTGGTTCGATATAATCAGCAATAAATACGATTTTATCCAGTGTATTCATTGCCGGTGCCCCGGTGGTATGAACAGAAATTGCATGAAGAATCTCTTCGTCCTCTAC
>URVS01000266.1 GCA_900551385.1 uncultured Mollicutes bacterium
AACTCAATGAAATGGATTTTGAAGAATTAGAAGATATTTGTGAAGATAAATCACTTGATACTGACCCTGATGATTATGATGAGGACGAGGTTGAAAAGTTGAGAAAAGCAGTTGCAAAAGAATTGGGTATTAATCTCCCAAAAAAGCAAGAGAAAAAATCCAAAAGTAAGAAGGGTAAAAAATAATAAGACTATCAATTATCATTCATAATTTAGTATTCATAAAAAATCCAGAGGGGTTAATAAAAGAACACTGATACCTGTAGAATTCATATCGTTCCTATTTAATTCAAGTTTTAACCCCTCTGGATATAAAAAGTAGACCATTTATTAAATAACAATAAAACAAAAAAAATTATGGCAACTAAGAAAAAAGTTACAAAAGAAGTTAATGCTGCTGAAGCAGAAAAAAAGGCAGCAAAAAGGAAAGCTCGTTTGGAAGCTATTAAAAATCGTCCTGAAGGACAAAGACCCAATGGGAAACAAATTGATGTTATTGAAACCGGTAATGGGGTAGTAAAAAATTATGGATATCCCCTAAAAAACAAAGATGGACACCAGGGAGTATTGGTAACATCAGTTTTGGAAACCAAAGATGGTCAAGTAGTTTCTACTTCAGTAACATTTGTTCCTGGTAAATTTACGGTAAAAGCCAAAAAAGGACATGGAACTATTTGCACAGCAAAAACCAAAAAAGATAAAGCTTCTGAAGAAACAGAAAATGATGAGGATTAAAAAATCCATATATTTCTCTTTTTGTTCATATTAGTTAGTTTTAGTTTTGTCAAGCTGCCCCATTTAGGTTTAACTTATTTTCCTAAATGGGGTTTTTTATTTATCAAGGTTATGGATAATAAATTAGATGATATAGAAATTTTATACTTTGCAATCTGTAATCAAATAGGATTATATAATTCTTTTCTAGAAGATAATAAAAATAACCTTTCAAAAGAAGATATTGAATTTTCAGAATATATAATTGCAAGGTCAATGGAGATAAGGGATAATATGGAAAAGAATTTGAAAAACAAATTTGATTTAGATGTGGATAAACCAATAAGTAGACCAAAATGGACAGAGGAAAGTATGTAATGTCAGTAAGGAATTTAATCCTTAGTATAATTGACCAATCTAAGGAATTAAATTCCTTAGAATTGGAGTTATCCAAAACCAATAATCTTGGTAAAAGAAATTCTTTGATAAAATCAAAGGTATTTAAGTTAAAGAAATTAAAACATACTATGAGTACCATTGATAAGATTGTCAATGGAAATATAATAACAATTAGGTATTCATTAGATGAACAGGTATTTCAAAGAAAATTTGTAAATATATCAAAAAGAGATGTAATACTCCTGTTAAAATTGACTAATTCAAATCATAAAATTAAAATCCTAGAAATCAAGGAGGAATTTACCAAAGAAAGTTTAATAAAACTATAAGATATAAAATTTAGAATCGAATCCTATGGAATTTAAAACCCTAAAAATATCACCAAAAACAGCAGTTTTAGAATCTGTTAGGGCTCAAACTAAATTATTTAGATATGTAAGGGATAATAATTTAGAATCAGCAAAAGCAAATCTAAATCACCCAATACATGGTCCTATCATTAAAGAATATTTAAGAATCATACAATATGGTAATAATAAAATAAATGAGTTAGAACAAGAGATTATGAAAACAAAAAAAGAAAAGAAAGCTAAGGAAAAATTAGCAAATGAAGTTAAGGTTAAAAAAAGTGACAAAAAACTTAAAAAACCAGTAGTAAAGGTTGAACCTTCTAAAAATCGGGTATTTACAACTTATGATTATCCCACCATTGATGGGAAAGAACTCTCTTCAGATTTGAAAAAGAGATATAGGGCAAAAATCAGAAGTTTGATTAAATCCCAAATGACTAAAGAGGAAGCAACTAAAAGAGCAACTGCTTTTATCAAGGAAGAAAGTACAAAACCCAAAGATATAAAGAAGCAGGAACCCGACAAGGAATCAAAAAGCAAGGTTGGAAAATCAGAGAAAAAAGACAAGGTTTCTAAGAAAAAAGATTTACAGCCTAAGGATTCTTCAAAATCCAAAAAATCCAAAGATAAGCCTAAAAAAAAGGTAAAAAAGGAAGAGGATTAAATAAAGGATTTTGTGGGACCAAAATAGGAAAAGGTATAGTGGATAATCCTGCAATTCACTATACCTTTTTTCATTGACTAACCCAGAATTTTTATTTGCATAATTAAATTATTAAATTTATATTTGCATTGAAATAAAAATAAAAAGGAAACAACTACTATGGCAAAAATAAAAATAACCCCAGCTTTAACCCAAGAGAAAATATTACTCATGGTTCTAGATATAAACATAGAATCAATAGAGAATATTCTACTTGATAATCAAATAAAAGAAAAATGGAAACTCTTGTGGGATAATTATGACATAAATGGGGAGATATTTAGAGAACAAGCTACAAATATATTAAATACTTATAAATTCATAAGAAATCATATAATAACCAGTAATGATATCCCAACTTTTACATTAAAGAGTTTAAAGAGTACCTGGTATAATACTTTAAAAAGCACTTTATTTATGTTGGAACCCCAATTATTGGAAGAAGAACCATTTGCTCTATATGCAATAAATAAGCTATGGGATATATTTCTAGAGATTGATTATAATAGAAAAGATAATTTTATTAACTTACTAAATTTAAAAAGCTATGTTGACAAGTTTTGACCTAATTGATTTTGATGTTAAATCTAGTTCCAATTTAACTCATATATCCTGGAAAAGGGATATTGGACCC
>URVS01000267.1 GCA_900551385.1 uncultured Mollicutes bacterium
TACCACAAATCTTTCTACACCTTCTTCTTCACTTTTCATCAATATTATATAAGCTTTATCATCTTCTGCTACCAACTCTACCTCTGGTGATTTTGTAAATAATGCTGTATTTTCAGTGTATATTGTTGGCATTAATGATTCATTGGCATATGTAAGAGCTATTTCTTCTTTTGATGTAATGTATGTAATAACACTGTTACTTTTAATTCTATCTACTGTATTATCTATCATAATAGTATAGGATTTAAATAAATTTTTCTTATTGCTAAAATATTCTTCTTCTGACATATTACCTATATATCTTAGTTCTGATTTTTTTCTTTCAACTAATTCAACACCACTACATGGAGTGTTTTCAAAAGTAAAATATCCACCATCTACAATATCTATGGCAATCCATTTATTATACTTATCACTATAGTATTCAACAATATAATATCTATCATATTTATCTTCATCTTTTTTACTACATCTAATCTCACCAATTCTTGCATTATACCCTACAGAAGTAATAAAATCTCTGATAATTATAGACATATCCTTTGCTGATACTGTCTTTTTTTCTCCAATTAGCCTAATAATATCATATCCATTAAGAGCTTTTGTGTCATTAACATCGCCTAAGGTTACTACCTCACCTGCAGCTTCTACTATCTTTAATATATATTTTATTTCATCATCTTCTTTTGCTATTTTATCAAGATTATAAATACCTCTTAACATTTCTATTCTTAAATCATTTTCCTCTTCATAAAATAATGCTATGCTATCTCCATTATAAATATTATCCCAAAGTTTTATTTCATATGTCTCCCTGGGTCTTACTAGATCATATATTGCATAACCTAATCCACCTAATACTACTGCTACTATGATTATCTTTAATAATTTCTTCACCTTTATCATCTTCTTTCATATATTTTTATATTAATACTTTCGTAATAATATAAAAAAAATTAAGAGCCACTTAATATAGCTCTTACAATTATAATTTATTATACTGATAATTTTATCTTCTTTTCCTTCTTTAATATTTTACATATTAAAAATGCTGTTATGGGAATAATCAATACACATCCTATTGCTCCAAAAATGATAAAGACGAATTCCTGAAAAAATGCTTCTGAATTTATCATATCTAAAAATGAATAATTAAACCGTTTATATCTATTAAAAAGTAAGATAGATTCTCCTATTCCTGCTAGTACAAGGGTATTAGAGGTGGTTCCTAGAATATCCTTTCCCATTATTATGCCTGATTTAAATAATCCCTTTTCTGTCAAATCCTCATTATGCCTATATACTTCATATACTGCTGTAGCAATTGCAATGGCCGTATCCATAATTGAACCTAAAAGTCCCATTATTATTATAGCAATTTCCACATGCTCCATATCTACATCTATATTTTCATCTAAGAACATGGCATCATCTTCAAAAATACTTATATCATTATAACCACCAATAATTGATTTATTCCCTACTACCCATGCTGATGCAGACATGAGTATTACTACAATTTGTACAGCTAAAAATGCTGCCCAAGTCTTTTTATTTATACCATTTTGATAAAACAAAGTAATGGCACATAAAATACAGCAGCATATAAACACCACCATCATAGGAGACTTTCCTTTAGCCATCATATATGTAGCCATAATAAAGACTGCTACGTTGCATATTAAGGTGAAAAAGCTCATCACTCCTCTCTCTTCACCAATAATGCCCATTAAGGCAAATAATATAATTGCCAGCACCTTAATCATTTACTTGTCTCCTTTTCTTTAATATAGTTATAGCTATAAAGCCTGATATTGGAATTGTCACCACTATCCCTATGGCACCTACAAGGAACCTTATTATTTCAAAAGGAATTTGGAATTTAATAATACTTAAAAACTTATAGCCATTTTTTATCTTTAAAATCAGCATTGGAATGGTGCCACACATATAGGTAAAAAATAATACGTTAATCATAGTTCCCATAATATCATAACCAATTTCCTTCACTGATGAGATTAAGTTCTTCACAGAAATATTCTTATCTTTATTAATTAATTCATTTACTGCTACGGAAATAGATATTGCTACATCCATTATTGCTCCTAGGCCACCAATTAATACTCCTGCCATAAAGATATGATCTAAATGTTCAGGATTTGTTATATATTCCATCATCATATACTCTGGCTGTTCAAAGTTTTCCTTGGTAATCTTATATATAATAAATATTAAAGCCACTGATATCAGCGTCGATATTATTGCACATACGGTCTGCTTATTAATACCACTGGCTAATATTAATGAAATCATTGTAAATAGTATTATCATTAAATTACATAACTTTAATATGTCTTTACCATTTACATATTCATTTAATGCATATGTAAAAATTATTATATTCATAATGATAGATATAATGGATAATACTCCTTTTTTACCGGCAAATATCACTATTCCCAAAATAAAAACACAAATAAGCACCATAACATACATATCTCTTTTTACAGACAATATATTAGCTGATAGTTTATCTTCACTACCACTTAAACTAACAAATAAATAATTGCCTTTTTTATATCCTTCATCCTTTACCCCTGAATATGAGCATGTATTATTTAAAGTTATACTTTTTCCTTTATACTCTCCACTTTTTATTATTGCTGTGATTTCTTGATTATAGTATTTTTCCACTTCACCATTTAAGCCTTCTTTTTCATAAACTTCTTCATTCTTTACAGCTGTTATCTTCACTACATCTTCTTTATATAAAAAATAATTA
>URVS01000268.1 GCA_900551385.1 uncultured Mollicutes bacterium
AATTAGGTATTATACTTTGAACTCCTGATTCTGGTATATTTACATAGCTTTGTGGTACATCACCTACTATTATTGTTTCACATACTGGTATTTGTGCATTTACCTCTTGAGTTGATGTTGTTAGTGGTATTACTACTCTTACTTTAGTCTTTGCTTCTATGTATATAATATGTCTTGTTTGATTTATTCCCGAAGATTCAAATTTAGTTTTAAAATCTACCGAAACAGTTCCTATTGGCTCTATTGATACTTTTAATTGAGGCCCATACTTTGCCAAAATTGGGCTACCTAAAGCTGTTCCTATTGGAATATAAGAGCTTGTAGATTTAACTTTTTTTAGTTCATCTTGTATTTCTAATGCAACATTGGAAGCCATCTCATTCATCATTACAGTATTTGCTTGTATCATTGTTATTTTACCATCAGAATCTAATTGTACATTCATTAGATCTTTATAATTTATTTGACCTTTTACAACCTCTGCTACAGATTTATTTATAGATTTATTTGCAAGTTCTAAAGCTTTTGTTTCTGCTAAAACTGTTATAGTTGGTCTTAATGTTCTATCTATGTACAAAAAGCTCCCTATAAAAAAAGAAAGTACAAATAGTATAGCAAATATTATGGAAGTCTTTTTAAAATCACTCAAAATATCACCCCCCATAATATTTTATGTATTTATTTTCAATTAATGAATATTTGGCAATAACATAAATTTTATAATATTAGCTAAAAATAGTAATATAATTTATAAGTACATATAAGACTATTTTAATATTTTTTATATTTTATTTGCTAAAGTATTATTATACCAATTTAATCCAGTTTGCAATGAAGTATATGAATCATCAAAAATTGAATATAGTTCTTTGTATTTCTTTTTCTTTTCTAAAATTATTTTAATTACATCTACATCTAATGGAATTATTTTCAATCCAATTTCTTCGCCTCTTACATCAATTTTATAATTTTTCATTACTCTAAAAGTCTTTAATGTTCGTTCTTCTAATTGTGAAGCAATAAAGATAACATAGTCATATTTATTATGGGTTTTACTAATATGATTTTCTAGGTGTCTAGAAACTGGCTCCCATTCCATTTGTCTTTGCCCAGTTGATTCGCTCAATGTTGCTTCTATTAATAAATCGTGTTTTGGATAAATATCTGATTTAGTATAATTGAATATTAAATCTGCTTCACCACCTGGTGCATGTGTTTTTGGCATAAAATTTGCATCTAAAGTTAAATTCATGTATTCTTCTAATCTACCAACTTTATCACTTACTTTATACCATATAATACCTAAAATATATTCGAAAATGGTAGATGGAGTTGCATCATCAGTAACTATTTCTTTTATTCTATTATCATTTCTATTTTTAAAACAATCTAATAATTCTAAAAGAATATTATCATTAAATTTTTCATCTATTAATTTAATAAAAGAATTATTTTTAATATCTTTCAAATAGTCTTCTAATTTTTCTGGATTAATTGTTTTTCCGTATCTATTATTAATTGTATTAGTGATATCTAATTTTGTTTTATTACATTCTGGATATATCTTTGATATATCGATATAATTTGTAAAATATTGTTCGTAGTCATTTTTTGAAATCATTGGTTTGAACAGTATTTTTTCTATAATATCATTAAAATAATATTCTGCAATTTCTACCAATTTAAATCTTCCATTTTCGTATTTAATAATATCAGTTAAATTAAAGTATCGCTTATTTAAATCATAATAATCTTCTAATGTCGATTTCCATTTCATTAAATGCCAAGTTTTAAAAAAGCAATCTTTTAACTCATTTTCTGTATCGCATTTACATATTTGTAATTCATAGAATTGCAATAAAAATTCTTGATTAAATTTTGTATTTTTATATAGTTTAAATAGAGCTTTCCAGGAAGAAGCTTGGTTAGCATTAATTTTAGTAAAAGAATCATTTAATTGTTTTAATAAAGTGATTTTTTCATCATAATTTAATATTTTTCTATTTAAAACTAATTCTTTTAAAATATTGTAAATATAAGCAAATGGTCTATCATATTTACCACTTTTTCTGTTCATACCGATGCATTCCATAACATTTTCATCTATTTGGATACTATTCATAAAGAATGAATAAGCTTCTTGGTAATTGTCCATGGACATCATCTTTTTTAAAAGTATATCATCAACTGAAAATTTCTCTCTCATTGAAAGTATATCTGTTGTTGTTTTTAATACATCATTATTATTTAAACAAGTAGGATAAAGATAAGTAAATTCATCTCTAGTTAAATATTTTAATTTTGAAAGCATATATATTAACGCAACAAATGGTCTAATTTGTATTACACTATCACTAATTTGATATTTTAAAAATTGTAAAAGATAAACATAACTATCTTTAGGTATTCCAAATATGTTATCTGAACTAAAATCACCAGATAGTGAAATTTTATTAATTAAATCTCCAATTGGAGTAATATGTCTATTATTTCTATATACAAGTCCAATATCTGCTAACCCTGATGTTTTTTCTCTTGCATCTTTGTCTTTAATAGCATTATAATCTTCAATAAATTTCTTCGAAACAAGTAAATCAAAATATTTTTTTTGCAATATTTTATTCCATTCCAAATTAGGATTTAAAGAAAATAATTCGTTTAAGTATCTTAATTGACATTCATTTTTATAATTTAACTGATCAACTCTAAAACTTGTTGTTCCAATACTCCAACAATAACTTTTAAATCTCATTTCCATTCATTACTTTCTACA
>URVS01000269.1 GCA_900551385.1 uncultured Mollicutes bacterium
GTTCCTGTTACTTCTGCTGCTGATACTGTGGATATATCTGCACCTGTTAGAGCTGTTTTATTGTTTATTTTTGCTTCAAATTTACCAGGTGTACTTATAATATGTTTAACTTCATCAGGCTGCACACCCGCTATTTCAACGATAACATCCTGATCTCCACTTTGTCTTACTTGTACATCACTTATACCAAATGCATTTAACCTTTTATCTAATATTGCTGTTACTGTAGACATTGTATCTTGATCAACAGGTTTTTCAAGATGTAATTGTATCATTGAACCTCCTGCAAGGTCAAGACCTTCTTGAAGACCAAAGACTGCTACTGAAACAACACTTGCAATAAGTAATATTATCAGTAATAATGTTCTTGGTTTTTTTAGGAATTGTTTGGTGGATTGATTAATCGTGACCACCCCTTTCTATATGCCATTTAAGTATTCCTAGGTTCATAAGCCATGTGGATAATAAGTCTGATAGTAATCCAATGATAAGTACAGCAGATATATCTTCTAATACTTGAGCTGTTGGTATAAATACTTTTACTACAATAAATAATACAATCATAGCTGCTAATGTTGCAAATGTTAATGTTAAACCTGTTCTACAAGCATCTTCAGCACGATCATCTAAACTTCCATGTCTACGTTTTAATAGACGTGTAGTTAGTAGAATATCTGTATCTACACCATACCCTATAAGCATTAATAATGCACCTACACTAGCAATTGATAATGGTATTCCAAACAAGGACATACTACCAACAGCTATGGATAAGTTACAAACTGCTGATAATATAATAGCAAGTGAAGGTGTTAAATCTCTAAATACAAAGAATACAGTTACTGACATGAATACAAATGCAAATAATAATGCATAGTATATCTGTCCTAGAGCTGCATCACTAAGTAGAGCTCCTACACTTCTAAAGCTCAGAACTTTAAATTCACTACTAAATAGTTCATTAAATTGGCTCTGATCTACACTACCAGATATTGTTATTGTAGCTGTATTATCAGACATAGATGTTTTTACATCATTAATACCAAGTTTATCTTTAACAAGTTGAGTAACTTGTGATTGAGTCATTGGCTGATTAAGTTCAACTGTAACTAATGTTCCTCCTTTTAAATCTACACCTTCATTTAATCCGAAGACGCCTATATATAAAAGAGATAGAATCATTAATATCACTGGAATTAAAATCAGAGGTTTATGAGATTGACGTGTGATATATTTAATTATTTCTACCATATCACAACTCTCCTATCTGTGATTTTAATTATAATGCCTCCATATTTATTAAAAGTTTATTTTTAATAAAATATTAACTAATGATAATAATAAAAATATATTTACTTGGATTAGTTTAGTTTTATATTTAATATCATATTTTGTTGTAGGATATCCAATTTTATTAAAAACAATAAAAAATGTTTCAAAAGGTAAGATATTTGATGAAAATTTCTTAATGACAATTGCTTCTATTGGGGCAATGGCTATTAATGAAAGAATTGAAGGTGTAGCAGTTATGCTTTTATATCAAATTGGAGAATTATTACAATCTATTGCAGTTAATTCTTCAAGAAATGAAATTGTTTCTATGATGAATTTAAAAAGTGAAACAGCAACTTTAATTAATGATGATAAGCAAATAATTGTAGATCCAAGTCAATTAAAAATTAATGATATTATTTTAATTAAAAATGGTGAAAAAGTACCTGTTGATGCTGTAATTGTTGAAGGAAGTACTTCTTTTGATACTAAATCATTGACTGGTGAAGCTTTACCAAAAGAATGCCATGAAAATGAAGAAATCTTATCTGGTTATATTAATGTAGGATCAGTTATTAAAGCAAGAGTTAATAGAACATATGAAAATTCAACTGTTAGTAAAATTCTTGACTTAGTAGAAAATTCTACATCTAAAAAAGCTAATCCAGAAAAATTTATCACTAGATTTAGTAGAATTTATACTCCTGTAGTATGTATTCTTGCTTTAATTATAGCATTTATTGTTCCTTTATTTATTGCTTTGTTTAATGGCGATTGGAGTTGGAATAATAATTTTAGTGGTTGGTTTTATAAATCATTAACTCTTCTTGTAATTTCTTGCCCATGTGCTTTAATTATTTCTATTCCTTTATCTTATTTTAATGGTTTAGGAGCTTGTGCTAATAAAGGTGCTTTAGTAAAAGGGGCTACATATTTAGATACATTAAGTAAAGTTAATATTGCTTGTTATGATAAAACTGGTACTTTGACTGAAGGTACTTTTAAAATAAAAAAAGTATATGGTGAAGATAAAGTTTTAAAGATGGCTTCAAGTATAGAAAAAGGATCAAATCATCCAATTGCTAGAGCATTTGATGAAATTGAAAGTGATATAAAATTTGATTCTATTGAAGAAATTGCTGGTTTTGGTTTAATTGGTAAAATTGGTGAAAATAAATATATTATTGGAAATTATAAATTATTAGATAAAGAAGAAGTAAAATATAAAAAAGCAGATTCAATATCTACAATTATTTATGTTGCGGAAAATCATAAATTATTAGGTTATATTGAAATCGATGATGTAGTAAAAAAAGAAGTTAAAAATTCTTTACAAAGAATGAAATCTTTAGGTGTAAACAAACAAATTATGCTTACTGGAGATAATAAAAAAAGAGCAGAATATGTTGCTAATGAATTATCTCTAGATGGTGTATATAGTGAATTGCTTCCAGATCAAAAGCTTGAAAAAGCTGAAGAATTAAAAAAACAAGGTACAC
>URVS01000270.1 GCA_900551385.1 uncultured Mollicutes bacterium
AATAATCTGGATTTTTTGAAATCTCATCAACTATATCACCCTGATACTGAACCACAATATTTAAATAACTATCATTATTGAAAACATTTTTAGGCGTACTATATATATTTCCTATCTTAATCACCTCTTAACTCATGGTAGCCTTATAAATAGTTTTCCTATATAAAATTCTTTTTCTCCATTACTAACTTTAAAAACATCATTAACTGACTGTTCAATTAAAATAAATTGTAATAAAATTTTAGAATAATATGAAATAGAAGAAATTAATGCTTCTTTAAAAAATGGTAAACAATTTCTTACATTATATTGAGACAAAAAAGAAATAGCCTTAGACAATTTATCTTCATTTTGAGAATAAATATCTTGTTCAGCATCTAATAAAGAATATTTATGTTGTTTAGTAGGTGTCATTAACTTTTTTATTTCTTTTTCTAAATCATTCATAAAATCATCAGTTGTTAAATTTATAAATGGTTCATTTTGATAACATTTTAAAACTTGTAATGCTTCAATATATTTTTCTTGAAGAACATAAAAATTAACATGATGGCCAATAAATAAAATTGGATCTTTTTTATAAATTTTATCTTTATATTTCTTTATAAAATCACTTAATAAATCTTCATCGAAAGTATTACTAACTAATTTCATTGCTAAAAACAAATCTCTTATATCATCACTTTTTTCTAATTCAGCAATTTTATTTTTTATTTCTTCATTATTCATAAATTAATCTTATTTTCAATTTCCTTATTAAATTTCTTTTTAACAAATTCTAATGCTTCTTTTAAATTAGGTTTTCTAACTCCTAAAGAGTGACAATCACTTGCCATAAAATCTACTAAATCAGCTTTAATAAATTTAAATACATTTTTTTGTATTGTTTTGCCAAAATCACCTAAAATAGAAGAAGTATTAACTTGAATTAATGTTCCAGTATCTTTAATTTTCTTTAATTTTTTAGCATCCATATATTCATATCTTTCTGGGTGGGCTAAAATTGGTTGATAACCTAAATATATAATTTCTGACAAAACAGATGCAATATCATAATATTCTTGATAAAGTGGAAACTCTATCAAAACATAATTAGAATCACCAAAAGTAATTACTTCATGCTTATTAAATTCATGCATTAATTCATTAGAAAAATATAATTCAGCACCAAAAACAAATTTAATTGGTAAATCTTTAAATTTTTCAATAAATTCATCATATCTTTCTTTTAACAAATGCTTATCTGAACATGAAATAGAATTATGATGATAATGAGGAGTTAAAACAATTTCATTAACACCATTCAACATTTCTAATTCAAGCATTTTAGCAGATATTTCATATGAATTTGATCCATCATCAACACTTGGTAGAATATCTCTAAGCATTATTTATTCCTTTAATAATATTTGTTTTTACAATCGTAAGAATCCTTTTTATATTTTTTCTTATTGAAAACAACACCAGCAACCTTAATTTTATTATCTGATTTTAATTGTCTCATTGTTTCTTCAAAATCAGCTTTCTTAGTTTTAGCATAAGTAACTGTAACAATATATTGAGAAACAAATTTTGAGCAAATTAAAGCATCAGAAACCACTAAAACAGGTGGAGTATCAACTAAAATAATATCGTATTTTTCTTTTAATGAATTAATTAAATTTAATAAAATTTCAGATTCAAGAACTTTTCCTGGGAATGGTGTATGTGAGCCAGAAGTAATAATATCAATATTTTCATAATGTTTAATTATATCTTCTTCTTTAGCTTTATCAGTACAATAATCAGTAACACCAATATCATTAGTTAAATCAAAAAATCTATGAACTGATGGTCGACGTAAATCTAAATCAATAACTAAAACTTTATAATTTTTCTTAGAATAAATATAAGCTAAATTTGCGCATACAGTTGATTTACCATCACTTGCTAAAGGTGAAGTAATAGCAATAACTTTATCTTTTTCACCAATAAAAGAAAAATCTAAATTTACTTGCAATTGTTGAAATGCTTCTGAATAAGATGAAGATGTATCTTTGATAAGAACTTTTTTATCAGCAGTATTTGTTTTATTCTTTTTCATTATTTATTTTCCTCCATAAATTCAGGAATTGTTCCGATAACTTTTACATTATATTTTTTCTCGACAAATGATTTATCTCTTAAAGTACTATCTGCTAAATCTCTAATTAAAACATAAGCAATAGCAACAACTAAGCCACCAACTAAACCAATAGCTGCATACATTGGAATACCTTTTGATGTTCTTCTTACATCAGCACAATTACCATTTCCAAGTTGTTCAAATTGATAGACTGTATTAATTCTATCTTTAAAAATTTTTAATTCTCCACTTTTTGCAACTTCATTAGCGGATAAAATAACATTCTCAATAACAATTTTTGCCACAGTTGCATCAGTATGAGTATAACTAACTACAACACATAAAGTATTATCACCAGTTGTACTAGCACTTAATCCACTTATAATATTTTTATAAAAATTATCAGTAATTTCTAATCCTTTTGCTTTAAGTACTTCATTATCTTTTAATTTATCTGCCGCATTTTTACTAACAGCAGATTCAGTAATAAAAGCTTTAAAAGTATTAATTAATCTTAAGCTATTAACTAATTCATTATCAATTTTTGTATCTCCACTAGTAGAACCAGTATCAGTAGAATCACTTGAATTATTAATATACACACTCATACTTGCTTGATATTTAGGTGGAGTAATCATTCCAAATCCTACA
>URVS01000271.1 GCA_900551385.1 uncultured Mollicutes bacterium
CTATTTTTATTTATCCATATTCATTAAATCAGAAAATTCTCTTAAGAACGAATCAAGTGGAACAGTTTCTAAATTACCATTATATGCAATAGAAACTCTACCAGTTTCTTCAGAAACAACAACTGTAACTGAATCAGATATTTCTGATATACCAAATGCTGCTCTATGTCTAGATCCAAATTTACCAGTTAATGCTCTAGTTGTAGGAGTATAATAAACTGAAGCCGCAACAATAATGTTTCCACGTATTACAACTGCTCCATCATGAAGTCTTGTTCCTACATAAAATATAGTTTCTAATAATTCTTGACTAACAGGCGCATCAATAATCGTACCACTTTTCATAACATCATCTAAATTTGTAGATCTTTCAAATGTCATTAAAGCACCAGTTTTTGATCTTGATAAACTATGAACTGTATTATCAATGATTTTGTATAATTCTTCTTTATCATAATTTTGATTAGCTTTTTTATTTCTTTGATGTTGTTTAACAAAAAAATGTTTAAAATCAGAAGAATCTGAAAAAATCAAAACAAGTGAAGCAATAATAAATAAGCTCATCATTATGTAGCCACACATTGATAAACCAAAACTAAAAAATAAAATACAAGTTCCTAAAGAAATAATAACTGCAATTAATGCAGAAATTTTCTTTGAATAAATAAATATCCCTCCTGCAATAGCAAGAGCTAAAATGATTGATATAATTAAGTCAGCAATTTCTGACGAATTTAATAAAAATAATAATGAATTTAAAAACATATCTAAATACTTCCACCCACACTTTTTAGTATATCAATATATCTAAAAAAATAAAAGAAAACATTAAGAAATAAACTAAAAATTTGCATAATTTTTTTAATTTCTTTTCATTATATGAAAAAGTTATAATTTTTATAATAGAAAAATCAAAATGTTTGTAATTTTACACATTTTTCGCTATTATAAGAAATATGGAAAACAAATTAATTTTATCATTAGATTTAGGCACTCAAAGTGCAAGAGCTATTTTAATTGATGAAAAAGGAAATCTTATAGCTAAAGAACAAAAAAAATATTCTCCAGCCTATAATTCTCCTGAAAATGGATATTGTGAACAAGATCCAGATTTTTATTTTAATTACATTGTAGAAGTAACTAAAAATGTTATTAGTAATAATAAAGATTTAATAAAAAATATATGTGGTGTTGTTTTAACATCTTTTAGAGATACTGCTGTTTTTTTAGATAAAGATTTAAAAGTTTTAAGACCATCTATTTTATGGTTAGATCAAAGAGTATCCCATTACATACCTAAATTAGCTTGGTGGAAATCTTTAGCGCTTAATATCATTGGTATGGCACCAGTTGTAAATCAACAACAACAAAAAACTATGGCCCATTGGGTTAAAGAAAATCAACCTGATATTTGGAATAAAGTTTATAAATATGTTAATATTTCAACTTATTTAAATTATAAGATTACAGGTCAATTAACTGATACCATTGCAAACATTATTGGTCATTACCCAGTTGATTATAAACATGCTATGTGGTATGGAAAATTTGAATTAAAAAATGGTATTTTTGATATTCCAAAATCAACATATTGTTCATTAGTTAAACCAACTGAAATTATTGGTTTAGTAAATAAAGAATTTGAATTCTTAACTGGACTACCTGCTGGATTACCTTTATATGGAACTGGATCTGATAAATCATGTGAAAGTTTAGGAAATGGTTGTATTGACGAAACTTTTGCTTCCATTTCTTATGGAACAGCATCTTCAGTAACAATTACTACTAAAAAATATATTGAACCATCTCCATTTTTACCAGCTTATACTGCTGTGCAAAGAGGATATTATAATTCAGAATTACAAATTTATCGTGGATATTGGATGTTAAATTGGTTTAAAGATGAATTTTGTAACCAAGAATCATTAGAAGCAAATATCCAAAATTTAGCAACGTTAGATATCTTAAATAAAAAAATGTTAGATATTGGTCCAGGATCTGATGGATTAGTTCTTCAACCTTATTGGGGACCTTCTTTAGAAAGACCTAATTCAAGAGGTTCAATAATTGGTTTTTCTGAAAAACATACAAAAATTCACCTTTATAGAGCAATTATTGAAGGTATTGCTTTTTGTTTAAGAGAAGGAAAAGAACATATAGAAAAGAAAACTCATAAAAAAATTACTAAGATTGTAGTTTCAGGTGGTGGATCTGTTTCTAAAGCCATTTGCCAAATTACTGCTGATATTTTCGGTTTATCAGTTTATAAAACACATACAATAGAAGCATCTTGTTTAGGCGCAGCTATGTCTGGTTTTATCGCTTGTAATGTTTATTCTAATGAAAAAGAAGCTAAAGAAAATATGGTTCGCTATGTTGAAGAATTTATACCAAATAAAGAAAACCATGAAAAATATAATTTTCTTTTCAAAAAAGTTTATACTAAAATTTATCCAGATATCAAAAAATTAACTTATTCATTAAGAGAATTCACTGGTGAAAAATTATAATTAAAAATAATTTTAAAATATTTACTAAAAAAATTAGCACTCATATCTTGACAGTGCTAATTTTTGTATTATAATAAAGTTGTTTATAAAAAGGAGAAATTTTTATGAGTGAAACAAAACAATTTAAAACTGAATCAAAACGTTTATTGAATTTAATGATTAATTCAATATACACAAATAAAGAAATATTTTTAAGAGAATTAATTTCTAATGCATCTGATGCTATTGATAAAT
>URVS01000272.1 GCA_900551385.1 uncultured Mollicutes bacterium
ATAATATAGTACCTAATATAAGCTATGTAATTGATAACGAAAGTGGACATATTTATTCATTAGATAATATATATATTGAATATACACGTGATGGAATGGTTAAAGCTTCATCTTCATATGAACAAGGAGAAAATTTGTTATATGATTTAAGTGTAAATGAAAAAAATGAACTTGTATTTTTACCTTTAATAGCAAAAGAAAACATTTGTGGAAATGATTTTTTTGAAGATAAATATGGTAGAAAATATGTAAGTGCAGATATTTCAGAAACTGAAATATTTGATGAAGAGAAAAACATGCTTGTTTATAAACAAGATGAATCATCAAACATACCTTTTTATTGTCAAAATTCTAATAATGAAACGGTAAAAATTGAAATAGATAAAATAGGTAGCAAATTTTATAAAATTGATAAATTTTATATTTTAGATGAAAATGGCCTAAAGCGTGAATTAAATGAAAATGATAATTTTTATATTTATATTAATGATTATAAAAAGGTAAAAGTAGAAAATGGATTGATTAAAGAAATAGGATACGTTAGATCATATTATCATTGTTATGCTGATAATAATATTAGTGGATTTAAGTTGTCAAATTTAGATTTAACGAAAAGTTATAATTTAGGTGATAAATTACTTATAAATGAGGAAAATGTTAAGCTTTTAGATGGTGAATTTATAGAAGAATTAAATATTGATTTTTTTAATGAAAATAATATTTTATATTTTAAAGATAATGATTTATATTGCTTGGAAGATATATGGAATTTTATGAGTGGAAAAACCGATAAAAAAGAATATAAAATTTTAGATAATTGTATAGTTGATTATGATATGAATAATAACTTTTTTAGATTAACACAACCAGGAATTAATGAAGATAAATATTATAATTTAGTAAAAACAAAAGAAAATGGTAAAGTAAAATATGAAGTTGTTGAAGCTGGTAGTTATATTGCAACTGCAAAGGAAATAATTCTTCAACCATTAAATTAATTTAAAAAAATAAGAAAATTTATTGATTTACTTTCCTAATTAGAATAATATATTTATTGGCACTTATTGCCAATTGTAGTCCCGGTAAGACAGACAATTGCAAGGAGATTAAAATTATGCAAAGACAAACAACAATTGCTAATGCTAAAACTGTAACACGTAAGTGGTACGTAATTGATGCAACAAACCTCCCATTAGGACGTTTAGCATCAGAAGTTGCTAGATATTTAACTGGCAAAAATAAAGCTATCTATACACCAAATGTAGACTGTGGTGATTACATCATTGTCATTAATGCTGGTAAAGTTGCTTTATCTGGTGACGCTGAATACAAGAAGACATATTATAATGCTTCTGGTTGGGCTAGAGGAATCAGATCAAGAACTGCTGGAGTTATGAAAAGAGAATTCCCAGTTGAAATGGTTGAAAGAGCTGTTCACGGTATGTTACCTAAGGGTCGTTTAGGTAGACAAATTGAAAAGAAATTATTTGTCTATGAAGGTAATGAACATAAACAAGTTGCACAAAACCCAGAAGTGTTAACTTTAAAATTCTAGGAGGAATGAACAATGGCAAAGAAAAAAGAAGTCAAATACTATGGCACAGGTCGTAGAAAATCATCTATCGCTAGAGTTTATTTAGTTCCTGGAAAAGGTGCTATTACAGTAAATGGTCAAGATGTTAATAACTATTTACCACATGCAACACTCGTTATGGATTTAAAACAACCACTTGAATTAACTGGAACAACTGAAAGATTTGATATTATTGCAACAGTTACTGGTGGTGGATTTACAGGCCAAGCTGGTGCATTAAGATTAGGTATTGCAAGAGCTTTACTTGAAGCAAGCCCTGATTATCGTGCTCCATTAAAAGTAGCAGGTATGTTAACAAGAGATTCTAGAGCTAAAGAAAGAAAGCACTATGGTCTCAAAAAAGCAAGACGTGCTCCACAATTCTCAAAACGTTAATTTATTTCGTTTTAGGTTACAGAACATTAAAGAGGAGATTTTCTCCTCTTTTTGCGTGTTGCAAATTTTAATGTTTTAATATATTATTAATTTAGAGCCTGTACTTATTTCGTTATTGTAAGATAGTGCATAGTCAGGCCATTATTTTAAATTTTACCTCTTGTTATGCAAGAGGTTTTATAAATTAAAGAGGGATGAAACATTATGAATAAAATTAATAAAGAATAAATACTTATTTCTAGACATTATATTATGTCAAATGGACAAGAAGACAACAATAGAGATAAATATTATGCTTATTTATTAAATAAATTTGGTATCGAAATTGTCAATCCTAAATTTTTAAATAAAGAAGTTGTTCAACAATTAAAAAAATATTTAAAAATTAATATACCTAATTCATTTTATAAAAATCCTCAAGATTTAAAATATTTTTCTTGTGAAGAATTATATTTAGAACAGCTTATTTCTTATATCAATATTGATTTGATTGAAGGAAATCATAATAAAAATACAAATTTTAATCGTATAGAATTATTTAATAAAGTATTACCTAAATATGAGAATGGTAAAGAAATTAAAATAAGAAAATATAATATAATTCTAGAAAATGAAATTAATAAAATATTGAATGATATATTTGATGCATATTGTAATTATTCTCGTCCTTTTTCTATTGAAGAAGCAAATGAATTTTTATATTTATATTCGTTAGGATTTTATCATAATCAAGATATTAAATGTAAAGATAATATTTTTTATTTATTAGAT
>URVS01000273.1 GCA_900551385.1 uncultured Mollicutes bacterium
ACGCTTTGCTTTTTAATAAAAAAGTGGTTTAATTTTTTCTATATAATTTATGAGGAGAAGAAATTATGAAAAAAAGGACAATTATTACTTTAGGTCTATTAATGACCACATGTTTTATGCAATCTTGTGATTCAACACCTTCTAGTACTGTAATCCAAGATCCGACTGAAAATATTGAAAAAGCTTTAATTAAAGCTCGAGAAACTGTTAATTTTAATGGGAAATATTACTGCTATTTATGTTGATGATGGAGATACTTATAATGAAGGAGAATTAGACTTTTCTATTACTGATTCCTTCATGGAATGGAAAAAGACATTTAAAGATGCTTCCAATAATACAGTTAATTATGATTATTCATTTTTTAAAGATAATGATAATAAAATGGCTTATAAAAAATTAAATTTAAGAAATGAAGTTCAAACTTATCAATTTCTTAATCCTAAAACTGACAAAGTTATGGACTATGACACATATTGTGCTAATCCATTTAAATCTATAGATGCTCTTGATTTTGAGCTTATAGAAGAAAGATTATATTTAGATGAATCTAAACTTAGTTTATTTAAAGGCTTAGTTGATTTATCAAGTGTTACTAATTATATTTTATTTGATTTTGAAATAAGTTCAGTTTCTTTTGGATTTAATGGTGATAAATTTACTGATGTAATTATTACAACTAGTCCTAGAGAAGATTATTTTATTAATCCAGCTGATTTCTTTTATGATTGTTCATTTAATTTGATTTTTCCTGGTGAATTAACTATGACTGAAATCAAAACAAAAACTCATAGAGAAGAACATACAATATTAGATAATGCTTTAAAAGAATTTAATAAAGCTTTTGAGGGTAAAAATTATACTATTCATGCTGAAGATGTTGAAAGTGGTGGCGAATTTGGTGCTTCTTATGATAATTATGCTACTGATAAAGGATTCTTTAGTGATTTCAAAGTAGAAATGGAAAATTATAAATATGGTTATGCATTGAAAGATGATGGAAAATATTATCGTTATCGTTATTGTGTTTCAGGTGATAAAAAAGGAACTTATAAATTTTATACAGCTGAAACATCATATAGATATTGCAAAGAAAGAGAAGATTTAGAACCTGATTTTACATCATTTGCTAGTGAATTTTTTATTAAAAGCAATAATTCATTTGTAACTACTAATTCTGATGTCTCAACTGAAATATTTAAAAAGATTGCTCCATTTAATGATAGTCAATATACATTTGAAGCAAATAAAATATTCTTTAATTTAGAAGATAATAAGATTGTTTCTTGGGGTGCAGTTGTTAGTGATATATCTAGTGGATATGTAGATACAATTACATACACTATTAAAGATGTTGGAACAACTAAATTACCAGTGGAGGTTGCTTAATATGAAAAAATGCATATTATTAATTCCTTTATTAACAATTTGTTTATTAAGTGGTTGTGATAATAATAATACTAGTTCTGAAATGCCTAATACATTAACTAATGCATTAAATTATAGCCGAGATCATTCTTTTTCTGTTTTGGGTTCTGCATATTTAGTATATGAAAATGAAGATGTTGATAATGATTTATCAAGTTTTGATATAAATAATGTATTTGATAAAGGAATTTTATCTAGTAAATTAGTTTATCATTATCAACTTGATGAAGGTGATATATTCAACGATGAATATAATGCAACTTATTTTGCTAAAGATGATGGTTTTACTTATAGAAGAGAACTAGCATTAAATAATACTGTCGTAGATGATCCAGTTTATGGTAAATCTGGTGATAAAATAAAATTTGAAGAAAATTTTTCTTCACCATTTAAATCATTAAAATATTCTGATTTTGTTAAAATGGAAGATTCATTCTTATTAAAACCACAAGTTAGTACTGGATTTACTACAACTTTAACTCAACAAAGAATGTCTACTAAAAAAACTACATTTAAAATTGAAGGTGGAAAATTTGCTTCAATAGTTATTAATACAAGTTCTTCATCATCAATTGTAAGTGGGTTATCAATGTCTTATAGATATGAATTAGATTTTGTTTGGGATGTAAAAGGATCTATTCCTAATATTACTCCATTTAAACATGAAAAATATCATGAGGATTTAGAAAAAGCATTATTCACTTTGAATAGAGATTTAAATAAAAAGAATTATACTGCTGATACTGTTTTAGAAATTGATAATAATTCATCTAGTTCTACATTCTTTGCTACTAGTGAAGGTATTTATTCTGATGCTGTTGATTCATATAATAAAACATATGGAGTCAAAAAAGAAGGCTCTTCATATTATGAATTTGTTGTAAGTGTAGATAAAGATGGACAACAAAAAATAACAATTTATGATGATGATCCAATTGATGGTAGCTTATTATATCCACAATATTCATCTTTTGCTCCAGAAATGTTTACGAAAGTAAATGGTGAATTTGTTGCTAATGCTGGTACTGAAAGTGCAATCATTAGCTTAATTGCTCCATATACAGAAGCTAATTATTATGCTAATTATATTACATCACTTAAAATTAAATTAAGTAATAATAAATTTGATCATCTATATTTAGAATTTTATGATTATCAAAATAATATTAGTGGAAATGCAACTATAACATATAAAGATATAGGTAATACAGAATTACCAATCATATTTTAGGAGGGAAATTAAAATGAAAAAAAAAGAAAAATAAAGACTAAAAAAAAAAAAAGAAAAAAAAAAAAAAAAAAAAAAA
>URVS01000274.1 GCA_900551385.1 uncultured Mollicutes bacterium
GACCAACAATTAAAGAAAAATATTAGAGAACATTTAATATCACATTCATTTAATGAAATATTAACTTATACTTTAATTTCTCCAGAATTAAATGATAAATTTGTAGTTTTAAATAATGATGAGGCTATTAAGATTAAAAATCCAATGACAGTAGAACATTCTTTAGTTAGAAGAAGTTTAGTTGCTTCTTGCTTAGAAATAATGAATTATAATTTAGCACATCAAAATAAAGATTTAAGATTATTTGAAATTAGTGATGTTACTACTGATAAACAAACTTATCAAGAATTATGTTGTGTTTTAAATGGTAATAGAGAAGTTAGATCTTCTTTAGAAAAAACACCATTTACTTTTTATGATATTAAAGGTGTATTTGAATCTATTATGCAAATTTTAGGTTTAGATTTTAAACGTTATAAAATTGAAAGATTAGATGATTCACCTTATTATCATCCTGGAAGAAGCGCTAAAGTTATTGTTAATAAAAAAGTAGTTGCAGTCTTTGGTGAAATTCACCCTAATTATAATAAAGAATATGGTGTTTGCTATATTTTAGATATGAATTTAAGTGAATTTTTATCTTTAAGAGTTTCTCAAAAGAAAATGCAACAAATATCTCGTTTTCCATCTATTGAAAGAGATTATGCATTTGTCGTTAATAAAAATGTAACTAGTGAACAAATTATTAATGTTATTAAAAAAGAATCTCGTGGAATTATTGAAGATATTAATATCTTTGATGTTTATGAAGGTGAATTTTTACCTGTTGGATTTAAATCTTTAGCAGTAGCTATTAAATATTCTTCATTAGATAGAACTTTAAAAGATGAAGATATTAATCCAGTTGAAGAAAAATTTATTTCTTCATTAAATAATCAATATAAAGTATATTTAAGGAGCTAATAAATGAAAGTTATTGACCAATCATTTTATGAAATAGATGAAAAAAGACTTTTTCAAAAAATTGAATTATGTGGAAGAGTTTGTTACAAATCAGAAGATAAAATAACTGAAGACTCAGCACTTAATTTTGTTAAAAAGATTTGTGTATTTAATCATGGATCAGTTCTTGAACATTATGCATTTGTTTTAAAAATTGATAATGAATATTATGAATTATTAAAAAGAAGTGAATTATTATTTTTTGATTTTACTAATATTACTTATCCTCTTGTTTCATTTAATTTAAGAGCGTTTTTAAATTATTATAATGTTGATCATAATTATGAAGTTTTATTACCTATAATTAATTTTTTAAGTGGTTTATATCCAGAATTATTTGATAAACCTACTAAAGAATTTAAAAATTATAATATTTCATTAATAGAAGATTTTAATAAATTAAGTTTTTTAGAAAGAGAAGTACATCAAAGAATTTCTATTAAATTAATTACTGATAGAGGAGTAACTCATGAATTAGTTAGACATAGACTTGCTTCATTTTCTCAAGAATCTACTAGATATTGTAATTATGGTAAAGATAAATTTGGTAATGAAATTACTGTTATAAAACCAGTTGATATTTCTAATGAAGCTTATGAAGTATGGTATCAAGCTATGTTAAATGCTGAAAAATCATATTTTAAAATGTTAGAATTAACATCTTCACCTCAATTAAGTAGATCAGTATTACCTAATTCATTAAAAACTGAAATAGTGGTTACTTGTTCACTTAAAGAATGGGAATTAATATTTGAATTAAGATGTGCTCCACAAGCTCACCCTGACATTAGATTTATTATGAATAAAGTTAAAGATTATTTTATTGAAAAGGGGTATTTAAATGAGAATATCTAAACAAGAATTATTAGCTAAAGGCCAACATTTATTTGAAGAAAATATTAATTATGATAAATCATTATATGAAAATAATCCTTTAATCGACAATATAGGTGAAATTAATGCAGAAGTTAGTACTAATTTAGTTTCAGATTTGATAATGGTTAGTATTGCTTTAAAAGGTGAAATGATTTTAAGATCAACTCGTTCACTTAAACCAGTAAATCACGAAATTGATTTAGAAGATGAAATTGTTTATACATACAATAAAGATTTAGTAGATAATGAACAAGTTTTTTTATTAGAAGATGATGAATTAGATTTAGATAAAACAATATATTCATTAATTATTAGCTCTATCCCATTAAAAGTTATTGCTAGTGATGATAAAGAATCTTATAGTGGGGAAAATTGGGAAGTAATTACTGAAGACGAATATAACAAAAGAAAAAATAGTGAAGAAAATTCACCATTTGCTAGTTTAAAAGACTTAGATTTAGACGATTAATTATAATAAAAAATTGATGCTTAACTTGATACAATATGCGTATCAAGTTTTTTTTATGATAAAAATTAATAAAAATAGTTGCAAAAGTGGGGCGTAGTGGTATAATAAGGTTACAAATGGGAGAAAGTGGGAGCAATTATGTTTTTCTTTGGTACATTCAGACACAACCTCGATGATAAAGCAAGATGCACAATTCCTACTAGTTTCCGTGATCAACTTGGTAAAGTTGTTTATGGAACTAAAGGATTGGATAATTGTATTAATATCTATCCTGAAGAGACTTTCATGAAAATTTGTAATTCAAATTCTACTCTTAATGACTTCAATTCCGCTGAAAGACAATTTAAAAGATTGTTCTTCAGTACCTCCTTCAAATACGAAGTTGATAAAAGTGGAAGAATTACACTCACTAAAGACCATTTGTCAAGAGCGGGCATTGATAA
>URVS01000275.1 GCA_900551385.1 uncultured Mollicutes bacterium
CATAAAAAAAGCCTAAAAATAGGCAATTTATCTATTAATTGGTGCGGCCTATGAGACTTGAACTCACACGAAGTTAATCATACGCCCCTCAAACGTACGCGTCTACCAGTTCCGCCAAGGCCGCAACTGCTTAATCATTATATAATTATTTTATGAAAACTTTCAAGCAAAATAGCTTACTTATATAATTTTTTTAGTTATAATTATTATATGAATATATTTTTTAAAGCATATTGTCGCACATTTCAATTTTTATTAAAATTAAGCATTCCTTTTTTGCCATATAAAATACCTAAAGTACTTAATTCTTATAACGATATATCTTTAATTCTAAAGAAAAATAATCTTAATAATATATTTATAGTTACAGGTCCAAATATTTATAAAAAAGGATTATTGAATGAATTAGAAAATAATTTAAAACAAAATAATATAAATTATTATATTTTTAATAAAACAGAATCTAATCCTACAATTAATAATGTTCTCCAAGCAAAAAAAGAATATATTAATAATAATTGTTCAGCCATTATTGCTTTTGGTGGTGGTAGTCCTATGGATTTAGCGAAAATATTAGGAGCAAGTATTGTAACCAATAAACCAATCAATAAAATGAAAGGATTATTAAAAATAAGAAAAAAATTACCTTTATTAATTGCAATACCTACTACTGCAGGTTCTGGTAGTGAAACAACTTTAGCAGCAGTAATAACAGATGATAATAATATAAAATATGCAATTAATGATTTTTGCTTAATTCCAAAATATGTTCTTTTAGATTATAAATTAACTTTATCATTACCTAAAAATATTACTTGTACAACAGGAATGGATGCTTTAACGCATGCTATAGAAGCATATATTGGTCGATCATTAACTAATGAAACAAAAATGTTTTCATTAAAAGCAATAGAACTAATATTAAATAATATATATATTTCATATCAATTTAACGATGAAGAAGCTAAAAATAATATGTTAATAGCTTCATTTTATGCAGGATGCGCATTTACAAAAAGTTATGTAGGTTATGTACATGCTTTAGCCCATGCAATAGGTGGAAAATATAACCTTCCTCATGGATTATTAAATGCAATTATTTTACCAAAAGTTTTAATTAAATATGATAAAAGTATTTATAAAAAAATTGCTTTTATAGCTAAAGCTAATAATATTGCCACGGAAAATGATAACAATGAAATTTCTTTTAATAAATTTATTAATTATATATTAGAATTAAATAATAAAATGAATATCCCTACTAAAATAAATGAATTAAATGAAAATGATATTCATTATTTAGCAACTTTAGCATTCAATGAAGCAAATCCACTTTATCCTGTGCCAAAATTATTTTCCATTAAAGATTTAGAAGATATATTAAAAGATTGTAAATAAAAATATTGGCTAAAATTAACCAATATTCTTAATATAAATTAAATATTTTAATTTTATTTATGTATATCTTTTTTCATTTGGAAAATTGACCAAGTAATACCTAACACACCAAAAATAAGCGCTAAAAGAAGATTTACTAAAAATTTTCTTAAACCATCACTTGTTGCTAAGAAATCAACAAATTCAGCAATTGATCCACATACAATAATATATAAAATGAAAGTTGATAAAATGATAACAAAAATAGAAACAATAGAGACAATTAATAATTTAATTTTATTCTTTTTACCTTTCATTAAATCATAACCATAACTACCTAAGAAAGAAATTAAGAATGCAATAATCGATGCAACATAACCAAATAAACCAACAATTATCCAAGCCATTCCACCTAATAAAGCACCAATAAATGCCCCTAAAGTACCTTTTAAATAATTATTAGGCGAATTTTTATATTCTTCTTTTTTATTCTCTTCTTCGAGAATATGATTATAACAATCTTCACAAACATGCATTGGAAAACTAGTATTTACTAAAAGATTTAAATAACCTAATTCTTTTGATTCAACTAAATCTTTTCCACATTCAGGACATTTAGAGCTATCAAAACCTAATTCAAATAATTTATTAGTAATAAAATTCAAACTTTTTTCTAAATTTTTAACAGCACCTTTCATTGTAAAAGCTTTCATAACAATTAAAATATTATCATTATCAACTTTATAATTAAGAAGGCATAATTCTTTTGAATTATCTTTTAAAATGGAATTAATTTCTTCAATTCTATGATCTAAAAAGCAAAAAATTTGACCTATACATGCTGGAGTTGCAAATGCATCAACTTTTAGACATACTTGAAAATTGTTAATTGTCCCAAAATTGATTTTATTTTGAGTTTGTAAATTATATTTTGCAATTATTTCGTCTAATTCTTTCATAAACTTCCAACTTTTTAATATTTCATATCATCAATATTTGCTAAGTATTTTTTTAATGGTTTAATAGTCTTTTTAATTGTTCCTGCTACAAAAGGATTATTAATATGTGCTTTTTGTAACAATTCAGTAAAAGCATATTTACCACCTAATTTACATAATCTAACATATTTTTTCCAAGCTTTTTGATGATTCTTATTATCTTCATTAAAGAATTGGAAAGCCACAACTTGAGCAAGAGTATAATCAATATAATAAAATGGAGATTCAATAATATGTCTTTGTTTCATCCAGAAACGACCTCTTTGATAAATTTCAACTTCATCATATTTCTTATGAGGTAAATATTGTTCTTCAATTTGTTTATATGCTTGACATCTTTCTTCATGA
>URVS01000276.1 GCA_900551385.1 uncultured Mollicutes bacterium
CTGATGCATCGATGCTGAAAGTAATACCCAGACTATAAACGCTAGTTTTCTGCCCTCACACAGACATTCCATTGCAAGTAATAAAAATGCATATATTGGTAAAATAGTTCCTGCTAGAGGAAATATTAAAAATTTATTATAAAAATCTTGCATGGTATGTTTACTTTTAAAATATTTGAACCAATATAATTCATATAAAATCATTAATAAAAATGATAAAATAAGCCAAATAATCCATGGTGTATTTCTAATATTAAAATTTGAAAATATAAGTACATTTACGCATACCAAAATTTGACCAATTCGTTCAAATATTAAAAGAATTTTATTTTCATTTTTAGCGTATTCTTCATAATGATCTGGTTTATATTTTAACCAAATAATATTTGGTATAAATAACATTAATAAATATATTAATCCAACATAAGAAAATCCTAAATTAAACACTTTTTTAACTCCTTATAATTGTCTTATTAAAATTCTAAAATAGACTAAAAAATTATTCTAATTTATGTATTTTTATAAGCTAAAATATTTTATCATACAATAAAAATAAAATCTATCAAGTAGATTGCTATAAATGACTCAAATCTATCATGCAAAAATAAACGTTAATTAATGAACTAAAGCTTAATTAAATTATAAATTTCAAAAATAAAAGCTCTTTTATATCATTAACTAATGTTTCTTAGTTAACATTTAATGATGATGCAAATATTTAATTTTGCAAATGTTTTTCTTTTTTTATCTAAGCTATCGAGAATTTCTCGATAGTTCAAATATCTAACTTTTTTAATTTCAATTTTTTATATGCAAACTTATATTGTTAATTGAAACTTTAAATAATAAAACCTTTTTTTGAATAAGTTAAACATAAGTAATAAAAATTATATAGTACTAAAGCGATTATTACTCCTATGATTTTTTTATAAAACAAATTAATACATTTTTTATGCTTGTTTAAAAAACATCTTTTTAATATAAATTTTAATTCGATTTTTTATGCGAATGTATTCGAACGATGATTTTTGGCACTTACTAGGATTTAAGTACAAAAAAAGGTTTGAAATAATATTTCTATCATAACAAACCTATATTTCTAAATGGTGCCCAGAACCAGAATCGAACTGGCACGACCGGTAAAGGTCGCAAGATTTTAAGTCTTGTGCGTCTACCTATTCCGCCATCCGGGCAAAGATGGTGACTCGTATGCGATTCGAACGCATGACCCCTTGATTAAAAGTCAAGTGCTCTACCGGCTGAGCTAACGAGTCATAAATAAATTGGCTGGGGTACCTGGGATCGAACCAGGGAATGAGGGAGTCAAAGTCCCTTGCCTTACCGCTTGGCTATACCCCAAACAAGTGGTGGAAGATGGCGGATTTGAACCACCGAACCCGAAGGAACTGATTTACAGTCAGCTGCGTTTGGCCACTTCGCTAATCTTCCAAGACTAATGGTGGAGACTACAGGGCTCGAACCTGTGACATCCACCTTGTAAGGGTGGCGCTCTCCCAGCTGAGCTAAGTCTCCTTGCATTTAACACGCTTTATTAATATATCAACTCACAAATAATTAGTCAACACTTTTTTTAATAAAGTATGTTTTTTTCTTATACAGCAATTCAAATTTAGTTCATTTGCTGAATGCTTTAATATATTAACACTTATCGATATTTTATATCAAGAAAAATTTGAAAATTTATAATATTTTTATTTTTAGATATTAACTTATTATTTATTAAATTAATTTAATAAGTATTTATTTTTTAATTAATCTTGTCTAAAATGTTATTTGGTTAGTAATAGTGAGGTATTTTATGAAAGCATCAAAAATGATTATTCCTACATTAAAGGAAGCACCAAGTGAAGCAATTATTCCTTCTCATATTTTAATGTTGAGAGCAGGTTTGATAAAAAAATTAGTTTCAGGTGTATATAATTTTTTACCAATGGGATTAAGAACATTAAGAAAAATTGAAAATATAATTAGAGAAGAAATGGACGCAAGTGGAGCTCAAGAAATTTTATCTTCTGCAATGCAACCAAAAGAATTATGGGAAGCATCAGGAAGATGGAGTAAATATGGTCCAGAATTAATAAGATTTAAAGATAGACATGAACATGAATATTGCTTAGGACCTACTCATGAAGAAATATTTACTGATTTAGTAAAGAACATGATTAAATCATATAAATCTTTACCATTAAATATATATCAAATCCAAACTAAATATCGTGATGAAATGAGACCTAGATTTGGCTTAATGAGAAGTAGGGAATTTATTATGAAAGATGCTTATTCATTTGATTTAGATGAAAATGGATTAGATAAGTCATATCAAATTATGTATGATGCATATTGTAGAATATTTGATCGTATGAATATTAAATATCAAATTGTTTTAGCGGATACTGGAGCAATAGGTGGAAATGGTTCTCATCAATTTATGGCTTTATCTGATGTTGGTGAATCTGAAATTATTTATTGTGATAATTGTAAATATGCAGCAGATGAAGAAAAAGCTACTTCAAATTGTTTTAAATTAGAAAAAGAAGAATTAAGAGATTTAGAAGAAGTTTTTACGCCTAATGTCCATACAGTTGAAGAAGTTAGTGCTTTTTTAAATGTTCAACCAGCGAAAGTTGTTAAAACAATGATTTATTATGCTGCTGATAATGATACATTTGGTGCTTTCTTAGTAAGAGGTGACACAGAAC
>URVS01000277.1 GCA_900551385.1 uncultured Mollicutes bacterium
TTTCTCCAATATCTGTTTTTTTTAATTTCGCTTCAATCATCGTCTCATAAAATTACAAATCAAACCCCATTTCTTTTAAATGAGCTACTACTTTACTTTCATATTCTTTCATTTTTTCGTCTATATTAGCTAATGTTTGTTCATAACGTTCAGCAACATTTACAACCTCTAAAGTTAGCTGCTGAGTAACTTGCTGCATTTCACTATAAACCATAGACGAAACAGTAGTTAACCACTTCTTATCAACCACTAATAATTTTATTTCCTCCTCCGTAAAAGCATTATATTTATCTTCTAAAAGAAGTGTAAGTGCTTGCTTCTTTTCTTTTATTTCTTTATCAACTTCTTTCTTTTTTTTGTCGATAGCCTTATATTTCGATGTCTTTTTAACCTCATCAATAATCCGTTTCAGTTCCTCTTCATCTTCTTCACCTATTTCTTCTTTTGCTTTATTAACAATTTCTTCTTTTTCTTCTTCTGCACTTAAAATAATTTTATTTCTTAATTCTTTATTTTTTTCTGCTTGTTCATTTAGTTCTTTTTTTAATAAATCTAAAGAATGTTCTTTTTCTAATAATTCAGTTTTTAATTTTTCAGTTTCTTCTAAACGTTTATTTAAAATTTCAATTTTAACTTCTTTATCAGTTAATTTTCTATTAGTAATATATTCTTTAGCTCTTTTTATTACATCTTGGTTTAAGCCAAGTCTTTCACTAACTTCTATACCATAACTACTAGAAGCAACGTGGAATCTTAATCTATAAGTAGGAGACAATCTTTTCTCATCAAAAACCATAGAAGCACATAAAATATCATCATTTTCTAAAGAATAATTTTTAATTGCTTCATAATGAGATGAAATTAAACTAAAACAATTAATTTTTAATAAATAATCTATTACACCTAAGCCTAAAGCTTCTCCATCAAGAGGTGAAGTTCCAGAACCTAATTCATCAATAATAACTAAAGAATCTTTATCTACTACATTTAAAATATCTCTAATTTTAACAATATGAGAAGAAAAAGTAGATAAATTATCTAATATAGATTGATTATCACCAATATCTGCATAAATGTTTTTAAAAAATGATAATTCTCCACTATAAACAGGTAAAGCTAAACCACATTGATGCATAATAACAAGTAACCCTACTACTTTTAAAGCAACAGTTTTACCTCCAGCATTAGGGCCTGTTATAATCATCATTTTTTGCTTATCTAAAACAAAATCATTTCTAACAATTTTATTTTTATCAATTAATGGATGAGCAGCAGAAATTAAATATATTTTCTTTTCTTGAGAAATTTTACAAATCTCTCCTTGATAAGATAAAGAAAAATTTGCTTTAGCAAAAATAAAATCTAATTTACTAATAACAAATGTATTTTCCATTAAATCATTTGAATAATTACTTATAAAATTAGATAAATCTTTTAAAATTAATTGAATTTCTCTAATTTCTTCTTCTTTTAAAGAAGCGATATTATTATAAACTTCTATTAATTCTTGAGGTTCAATAAAAACAGTTAAGCCAGTATCAGATACATCTAAAACAATTCCTTGAACTCTATTTTTATAAGTAGACTTTACACAAAGAGTAAAAACACCATTTTTCATTGATTTATTATTATCAGATAAATAATTACGATATTTATCAACTAAATTATTAGCTAAAGAAGAGATACTATTTTCTAAATGCAATATTTTACTTCTAATTCTCATTAAATTACTAGATGCAGTATCTAAAATTTCTAAAGTTGGACCAATAACACGATCAATTCTAGATTTAACTTGTTCTAAATTTATTAAAGAAGAAATCATTTCATTAATCAAAGGATAATTTTCTTTTTCTTTAAATTCTTCTTTAAACGATTTAATATTTTCAAGTAAAAAACTTATATGATAAAAAAATTCTTTATTACCTATACCACCTTTTTTAATAGTAGTAAGTTCAGGAATTAAATTAGGATGAAAAAACACATTAATTCTTCCATATTTTTGTGAATAAGACATGGCTTCATTTAATTCTTTTAAAGATAAAGATAAAGCTTCTTCTTCCTCAAACATTTCTAAAGAAGAAATATATTGTTGAGATAATTCAGTATTCGCATAATGTAACAATTTTTCCTTAATTAAAGGAAATTCAAATATTTCATAAACATTTTTCATAATTAATTTATATTAAATTTTACTTCCAACAAAATATCCACTTGCTAAAGCAAAATATATATTGTAACCTCCACATTTCCCATCTACATCAATCATTTCCCCTAAAAAATAAATATTTTCATCTTTGTTTAATGATAAATCATTATTAAGTTCTTCTATTAATATTCCTCCTCTAGTTACTTGAGATTCATTTAAAGAATATAAAGAATCAACATGTAAAATAAATGAAGATAAACCTTGGTAAACATTATTATAATAAGATAATATTAAATCTGCAATTTCATCAACAACATAACTAGAAATAACTTCTTTTTTTGAATATAAAGATAATTCTTTATCTATATTATTTTTCTTTATTCCATCAATAAAATTAATTTTTATAGAATATAAATTTGCTTTTTTATAATCAATATATCTAGATATATTAAATATTACAATTCCAGAAATACCATCTTTTTTAAATAATATTTCTCCACTTTCTTCATATATTAAATCATTATTTAAATATAAATATATTTTAGCTTTACTTCTTTTACCAACACA
>URVS01000278.1 GCA_900551385.1 uncultured Mollicutes bacterium
TCATAAGCTATTTTAATTCTTATATTCATAAAATCATTATATAAGCCATCAAATGCATCTTGATATCCAATATAATCTATATGTGAATTATATGGAGGATCAATTAATATTGATTTGATCTTGCTTTTATAAAATTTTGTCATTGATTTTAAAGTAAACAAATTATCAGATTCAATAACATAATTAGATAATTTTTCTCTTTTATTAATTTTAACTTGACTATTTAATGTTGCATTATTATCAATAAAACAATCTTTATAAACTGATAATTCTTTTAAATTAGTGCAATGCGCAAATGCCCATTCACCGATATATGTAACTAAATCCGAACAATAAACATTAACTAATGAATTACAATTTGTAAAACAAGTCTTTGATATTATAGACACATTATGTAAGTGAATATTTATTAATTTATCACAACCAGAAAACGCTCCACGTTCAAGTGTTATAGTTTCATCAGGAAGGTGTACTTCACCAATTGCATATTTAGCAGGATAACATACCAATTTTGATTTATTAGATGTATATAATGCATTTTTATAAACTATATATTTATTACTATTTGATTCAAACTCAATATTAGTGCAACTTACAAAAGGATTGTATCCAATATCTTCTAATGTTTTAGGCAATATTATCTTTCTAATACCTTTACAATTCCAAAATGAATTTCTACAAATTCTTTTAACATCTTTTAAAATTAAACAATCAGTATCAAGCGAATTTAGACATCCAATTACTGATGAATAATCTTTATCATAAATAACTGAGTTTTCAACATGATAATATAAAGATTTATTATTTAATATAAGTTGATTACAGCCAGAAAATGGATTGTTTTCTAATTTTATAACTGATTCAGGAATATCTACTTCTTTTAAATTATTACATAAATAAAATGAATGTTTTCCTAATATTTTACATCTAAAATCAATAATATATTTTTCATCAAGTTTTGAAATTGGATAATAAATTAATCTTGTAAAATCTTTATTATATAAAACTCCATCTACTAAATTGAAATATGGAGATTCATTTATAACTTTAATTTTTGGACATCCTGCAAATGGATTATTACCCATGAATTTACAACTAAAAGGAATATTTACTTTTTCTAAATTAGAACAATTGTAAAAAGTATCACCACTCATGCTAATTAATGAATTAGGAAGTCTTACTTCTTTAATTTTTTGATTATCCCAAAATAAGCAGGGAGATAGAGCTATTGCTCCATCTGGAATAATAACAACATTACTACTACCTAGATATTTAGTTACAACACCTGATTCAATGATAAAATCTTTAGAATCAATTACTTTAGAATTATCTAAAATATATTTATCTTTCTTTATTTCATTTTCAAATATACCAAGATTATATGTTTTACCATTAAATGTTTTAATTAGTGTTCTTCTTTCAATAACTCCACTAATGAGCCTTGATGAATAAGTAATTGATTTAATTGAATCTACTTTAAATATTACATTGTCTTCTTCATGATTCCATTCAAAGCATTTAATATATAAATCATGGCAATAAATATCATATTCATTATCTAAATCCAAGATAATATCTGATACCAAATATCCCATAGATAATAATTTATCAATGCATTCAAGAATTACAAATGATTTATGAGTATTTAATTTAAACATATTGCCATTAACAATAGATAATTTATTTTCAAAATCAACCAATCCAAGTTCTGAATTAATTTTAATAATTAAATTATCATAGTGTTTTGAAAAAATATTTTTTTCTAATTCTTCAAAGCCTAAAGCCCAATACAAAGCTTCATATTTCATATCTTTTGAAAGTCTTAAGTTGTCTACATTCATTTACTTAATTCCTCGATTCTTTTTAAAATTAAATCAACAGTTTCTTCTGGAGTTTTATTTGTAGTATCTATAACAATATATTCTAGCTTTTTAGTTTCACAAAAATATATCATTCTTTCATATGCTTTTTCACTTTTAGAAACTTTTATAATATCGGAATCATTAATATTTCTTTTCTTTAAACGTTCAAGTATTGATTCTGGTTTAGCATATAGAATAACTGTTAATTTAGGTTTACCAATTTTTTTCAAAATTAAATTATAAATATCTTTATTATAATCAGTACCACTCCAACAATAATTAGAAACAATATGTCTATCAGTTACTATATTTTGATCTTTAAATTTTTCATAAAGATAAATATTATTTAATCCATAATACCAGGCTGTAAAATTTCTATTTGAATTAGCATTGACTCTTTTAGCTACTTTTTGATATTGAATAATTTCATCATTATCATCAAGCAAATAATGTAATGGTTTTTCTACAAATGTATATCCTAATCTTTCTGCCAATAATTTACAAGTAGTAGATTTTCCTACTCCATCCATCCCCTCAATTGATATATGGTTCATCTTTATTTTCCTCCTTTATGTAAATAAGTTCGTCTAGTGTTTTTGGTTCGAAATCACATACATCTACTCCACAGTTATATGCAGGTAGATTTTTATAATAATCTTTCATTAATTTATAAACATACCCATTTTTTTCTGTTTTATTATGAATATGACCATAAACTAATATTCCTTCTTTATTAAATTCCATCCAATCCATTAATGGATAATGACATACACAAACTTTTCTATTATTATCTACAATCAAATCAATAAATTTAATTGATTCAAAAACATTTGATTTTTTTATATC
>URVS01000279.1 GCA_900551385.1 uncultured Mollicutes bacterium
AGAGCTTTTTTTATTTACTTTTTTATTAATTATATTTAAATTGTAATTGGTTAATCTACATAATGCAAGAAAAAAATTCTTCAAATCCTATTACAAGACTTAAAAATTTTCTTCTTTTCAAGTCTTGTAATAGGATTTTTTTGGTTTTATAATAGAACATATGTTCGTATTTTTAGGTTTACATATCTTTGATTTTATTTCTTTATTTAATAAACGGGTATTTAAAAGAGAGGGGATTTTATGATGAATTTAAAAAACATAATAGAACTTTATAAGAACGATGAATGCAATTTTACTGACTTATTATCTTATTTAAAGCCAACAATAAAAATAATATTAAGCAAATATTCATTTAAGATTTTAGAAGAAGATCTTATCTCTTACCTTTGGAGTCTAATAGAAAATTTAAATATACATAACTTTATTAATGATAAAGCACTGTACTCATACATTTACGTTTCTTTAAATAACTATTGTAAATCTATATTAGCTCCAAAAAGAAAATTTAACATTTTATATGATTCTAATATGACTGATATTGAATTAGAAAAATATTCTTCTGCTAATTTAGATAATTCCTGGTTAATATTTAATGACTTAATACAAGAGCTACCAGATAACCAAAAGAAAATTATCTTTTTAAGATATGGATATTGCTTTTCAGACAAAGAAATAGCTGATTATCTAAACATTTCTAGACAAGCAGTCTATAAAAACAGAAATATTGCTTTAAATAAGATTACAAAATCTCTTTTAAATTAATTTAATTTATAGGAGGTGATTTTATGTCTGATGAAATTATACAAATAGTTTCTTCTCAAGGTGTTTGGGCATTGTTAAGTTTTTTTCTTATTTACTATATTGTTAAAGCTCAAGAAAAAAGAGATGAAAAACAAGATGAACGTGAAAAGAACTATCAAGCACTTATATCGGAACTAACAGAAAAATTTGATTTAATTCATTCTGATGTTTCTGAAATAAAAAATAAATTAAACTTTTAATTTAGGTTTACATTTCTTCGCTTAAAATCCTTTAATTTATAGTTAGCTAACTTAAACAAAAACTATTTAATTAAAAAGGAGATGATTTTTATGGCTTATACTAGGCCTTTATATCTTACAAACCCTACTATGAAAGGTAATGACGTAAAAGAAGTACAAACAAGACTTTCTCAAATTGGATTCTATACTGGTTCTATAGACAGTTCTTTTGGTCCTGCTACTAAACAAGCTATTATAAAATTTCAAGCTGATACAGGTCTTTCACAAGATGGTTCTTGTGGCCCAGCTACTTGGAATAGATTATTTTATTTAAATAAGACAAATCCTATGAAACATGGTACTGATATTAGAAAAATGCAACAACGTTTGAAGGATTTAGGATATTTTACTGTAGCTGTTGATGGAGCTTTCGGAAATATATCACAAAATTCTGTAAAAGCATTTCAAGCTAAGAATGGTTTAACTCAAGATGGCTCTTGTGGACCTATAACTTGGAATAAATTATTCAGTTCTTCTGCCTTATCTTTAGCTAAAGCTAATAGAATTTTAAGTACAGCTGGTAACTCTGGTATGTTTGCCGGAAACACAGTAACATTTACAGAATTTGAGGCAGAAACATCTCCAATGTTAATTTCTTTATTTCCATCAATAACAGTAAAAGCTAAAATTTCTAGAAGTACTTATATAGGTATGACTGGAAAACAATTATCTGTAAATTCAAGTGACTTTAAGAGTCTTTCTGCAACTGCTATAAGCAAATTTGCAAGTGCAGGCGTAAAATTTAATTTCACACAACAAATGTTACTAAATACATTTTTATCAATGAACTTCAAACTTAATTCAAACGAATTATTAACATATAAAATCGAAGCTATTCCTAATACTAATACTACTATAATGACACTTGAGCATAAAAGAACTATTGAAAATACATCCGTTTATGTTTCTCTTATACTTACTATAGATATGAAATATGCTCTATCATCAGTAAAAGTTCCTGTTGTATCTAGTAGCCCTTCTACATCTAGAAAGATCTTTACAGCAGAGTCTATCATAACATTTGCATTAATAACTGCAGCTGTAGCTGGTGGTATATATTTTGGACAATGGTATGCCTTATCATTACTCCCAGCTATGGCCCAATAAAATAATTCATTTTTTTTAAAATATATTGTATAATCTTAGTAATAAACTATTATTACTGGGAGGTATACTATGGTCTATAAATACAGTTCAAATAATACACTATATCTAGATGATATTGATAATTTTATAAACAATAATCTAACGCTAAAAAAGATAGTAAATAAGAATAAAACTAATTTCATTTACTATCTTTTTATTCTTTTAGTAATTTGCTATTTATTATTGTTATTTTCCACAAAAATGCTATGGAAAGATTCATATATTAAACCTTTTTTAACTTGGGCTATTTTAACTATAACCTCGTTTTTTCTATTTCCAAAATTATCATTACATGGATTAAAAAAATCTATTATTTCAAATAGTGAACAAATTATTGAAAAAATAGATACCTCGTATTATTGGAATAATAATACGAAAAGTATACAACTAACAAAAAATCCTGATATAACAATACTAGAAATTGTAAAATTAAATAAAATAACTTTCATTTTAATATCGCCAAAAAAATCTCGTAAGTTTGTAAAAACTCTATATCCTATTCTGATCCCAAATAA
>URVS01000280.1 GCA_900551385.1 uncultured Mollicutes bacterium
TTAAAGATATTTCTGCTGAAGAAAAAGTTATTCCTGCTGGTAAATTATTTTCTTTAAGTAAATTACAAGGCGAGCTTGGTAAAAAATATAAAATGAGTTTAGATCATGCTTTAGAAGTTGTGCAATCTTTATATGAAAAAGGTTTTGTTTCATATCCTAGAACACCTGCTCAACATTTAGCAGAAAATGAAAAAGGTAAATTTAGAGAAATTATTGCTAATTTTCAAAAATTTGGTAAAGAAATAAAATTTAAAGATTCAAAACAAATATTTGATGATTCAAAAATAGAATCCCATAGTGCATTAACTCCTACTTATTCAATACCTAAAAAAAGTGATTTAACTGATGATGAAGCAAAAGTATATAAAGTTATTTGTAATAGATTTTTTTCAGTTTTTGCAAGTGAAGAATATCGTATTTCAAGAACTACTTTATTGATTAATTTAGGAGAAAAAGAACAATTTAAAATTGTCGGTGATGTTGTTTTAAAAAAAGGATGGACAATTTTTGAAGAAAGAGATAAAAAAGATAAAATATTACCTTCATTAAAAATTAATGATGAAGTTAATGTTAATTTTAAACCTCTAGAAAAAGAAACTAAACCTCCTAAAAGATATACAGTAGAAACTTTAAATAATTTTTTAAAAAATCCATTTAAAGATTCTTTAGATAATAAAACTGATGAAGATGATCAAGAATTTTTAGCTATGATTAATGGTATAGAATTGGGTACTGAAGCTACTAGATCAGGAATTATAAAAAATGCAATAAATTCTAAATATATTTCTTTAAAAGATAATGCTTATCATTTAGAAATAAATGGTAAATATTATGTTGAAACCTTAAAAAGTTTACATATGATTCTTCCTAAAGAAAAGACTGCAGAATTAGGTAAATCATTAAAAAAAGTTTATAGAAATGAAATAAGTGTTGATGAAGCAGTTGATGTTTGTAAAAGCGAGATTACTAATTTAATTGAAAATGCAAAAGATAAAACATGTTTATCTGCTCCAAGAATATTTGAAGTTGATAAAAATAAAACATTATGTAAATGTCCTAAATGTGGTAATATTATTGCAATAACAGATAAAGGTTTTAGATGTAATAATTCAACTTGTAAAATGGCTTTATATTATGATAATAAATTATTTATAACTTTAAAAAAGAAAATTACTAAATCATTAGCTAAAGAAATTTTTACTAAAGGAGAAATTAAATTAGAACATCTTATATCTAAAAATGGTAATGAATATTCAACTATTTTGAAAGCTGATTTTTCTGGAGAATATTTATCTTTTAAATTTACATTCCCAGATAATAAAGGAGAAGGAAAATGATTATTATTAATGTAAAAAATTTTGGAAAAATTAAAATTGAATTAGATTATGCAAACGCACCTAATACATGTGCTAATTTTGTTGAATTAGCTAGAAATGGCTTTTATGATAATTTAACTTTTCATAGAATTATTAAAGGATTTATGATTCAAGGTGGAGATCCTCTTGGTAATGGAATTGGAGGCCCAAATTATTCTATTAAAGGTGAATTTTTAGTTAATGGGTTTAAAAATAATATTTCTCATACTAGAGGAACTATATCCATGGCTAGAAGTAGTAATTTTGATTCTGCTGGTTCACAATTTTTTATTATGCATAAAGATGCATTATATTTAGATCATCAATATGCTGGCTTTGGTAAAGTTATTGAAGGAATGGACGTTGTAGATAAAATTGCATCTATTAAAACTACTAGAAGTGATAGACCATTAGAAAAAGTAATTATTGAAAATATTGAAGTAATTAATGAACCTTATAATCAAGTTGAAAAAATAAAATAATGGAAAATATTGTACTTTCAGTTCATCAATTAGTAGATTTTTTATTAAGAAAAGGGGATATTGATTCTCGTGTTTTTAATGCTGATACCATGTTAGAAGGTACTAGAATTCACCTTAGATACCAAAGTATTCAAGATGGTAATTATCAAAGTGAAGTACCTTTAGAAGCTAGTATAGATTATGAAGATTATCATTTTATTTTACAAGGTCGAGCAGATGGCATTATTAAAACGAATGATAGATATATCATTGATGAAATAAAATCTACTAATGATGATTTAGATCATTTTTATATGTCTCAAGGTGAATGGCATTTAGGACAAGCAATATGTTATGCTTTTATGTATTTAAAGATGCATTCACTAGATGAAATTGGAGTAAGATTAACATATATATCTCAAATTGATAATCATAAAATGATTAAAGATTTTGTCTTTTCAAATATAACAATTTTTCAAAAAGTAGAAAATTATATTAAAGATTATGTAAAATTTTATAGTTTAATTGCTAATCACAAATTATATCGTATTAAAACAAGTGAAGAATTAATATTTCCTTTTGAAAATTATCGGGAAGGACAAAGAGAAGTTGCTAAATATGTTTATAAAGTGGCTAGTGATGGTGGCTTATTCTTTTTTGAGGCACCTACTGGTACTGGTAAAACAATGTCTACATTATTTCCTAGTGTAAAAACATTTAAAGATAATATTAATGATAAAATTTTTTATTTATCTGCTAAAAATCAAGGCAAACAAGTTGCCCATGATGCAATGAAAATCTTAACTCGCCATGGCTTAGATGCATATAGTATCGTTTTATCTAGTAGAGAACAAATGTGTCAATGCACTAAACAAAAA
>URVS01000281.1 GCA_900551385.1 uncultured Mollicutes bacterium
AGAAGATCCGTTTGATTCACATACTTCTGCGACAACTCTAATTGTATATGGGAATTCTTCATAAGAAGGAATGACATAAGATAATGCTCTTTCACCTAAAGCACCATGTCCAATTTCTCTTCTTCCTGGAGTGCCCATTCTACCAATTTCACCAACAGAGAATGGTGGGAAATTATAATGATGCATGAAACGTTTTGTATCTTCATCTGTTAAATTATCAATAATTTGTTCATCATTTTGAGCACCTAAAGTACAAACAGAAATAACTTGTGTTTGACCTCTAGTAAACATTGCTGAACCATGAGTTCTTGGTAATAAATCTACTTGAGCATCAAGTGGTCTAATTTCATCAAGTTGTCTTCCATCAGGTCTAACTTTATCATAAGTGATAAGTCTTCTAACTTCATCTCTTACAAATCCTTCCATGACTTCTTTAACTTGCTTAACTGTAAAGTTTTTAGTTTTTTCATCAGGATATTCTTTGCTTTCATATAATTCTGCTACTTCTTTTTCAATAGCATCAATAGCATCTTGACGTTCAAGTTTATCAACTATTGAAACTGATTTAACAATTCTTTCTTTACATAAAGAAGTAACTGCATCTATTAATTCTTGAGGAATTGTATATAATTCAACAACTCTTTTTGGTTTACCAATTTCTGCAATAATTTGTTCTTGGAAAGCACATAATTTTTTGATTGCTTCATGACCAAACATAATTGCTCCGAGCATTTCTTCTTCAGATAATTCATTTGCACCAGCTTCAACCATGTTAATTGCTTTTTTAGTACCTGCAACTGCTAAATTTAAATCTGATTTTTCTTTTTGTTCGGTTGTTGGATTTATTACATATTGACCATCAACTCTACCAACATATACTCCTGCGATTGGACCATCAAATGGAATATCAGAAATTCCAAGAGCGAGGGATGAACCAAACATTGCAGCCATTTCTGGGGTAGCATCTGGGTCAACAGACATAACTGTGTTAACAATTTGGACTTCATTTCTAAAGCCATCTGAGAACATAGGTCTAATAGGTCTATCTATTAACCTTGCTGTTAGAGTCGCATGTTCTCCAGGGCGACCTTCTCTTCTTAAGAAACTTCCAGGTATCTTACCAACAGCATATTGTTTTTCTTCATAACCAACTGTTAATGGAAAGAAATCACCATCTTTTGGTTCATCTGCACAACATGCGGTAGACAAAATTACGGTATCATTCAAACGAATTAAACATGCACCATCTGCTTGTTTAGCAATTTCGCCTGTTTCAACGATCAATTTTTTACCTTCGAAGTCTAACGAAAATACTTTTTTTGACATTCTTTTTTCTCCTTATACAATAAATATTTTAGCACTTAGAATTATTTTTTCTATTAATTATTTTAATTATTTAAAAAATGTATGTTTTAGATAATAATTAAAATTAAAAGTTATATATTTATAATATATAATTTGGTAACAAAAATTAAATATTTGTATAATAAATAAATATAATTTGTTCTATATTTGATTTTTTTAAGTATAAATGATAAAAGAAAGATGGAGGGTTAAAATGAAAAAGAAATTATTAATTTTAATTCCAATGCTCATGTTATGTGGGTGTGGACAAACTTACTCAATTCCTGAAGGTGGAAAAGTTATTACCACGAAGGAAGCTAAAGATCAATTAAATTCAACTTTTGGAAATATGGATAAAATTGATGCGTATGGTGTAGAACTTAAAGATGCAGATTTTCTATTCACATTGAAAGAAACTAATGGCGATAAAGTTGTACAAAACGCTAAAATTAATATTGAAAAATATGGATTTAAAGCTTTATTTAGTGGACTTACAACTGCTAAAGATATTAATGGTTTATTAGGTCAAGTTGACGCCAATGTTAAAGGATCATTTTCTTTTGAAAATGCGGAAAATACTGCTGATAATAGAAATGCTTCAGTTGATGCAAAAGTTGGTACTTATTTAAAAGATGGTAAAATGTATGTTGATTTATCTTCTAAAGATGCGTTTGATTTTGTTAAAAAAGTAACAAATACTGAATTAAAACAAAATCAATTTTATGTTCCATTAGATGGATTAGATATGAAATTTCCTCTTCTTCAAGAAGGAACATTAGAAGGAATGCTAGATTCAATTTCTTCTATTGGACAAGGTGAAAATGATTTAATTAAATTTGATAAAAAATATATTGATAAATTTACTGAATTATTTGTTACTTGTAAATCTTATAATAATGAATGGGGTATTGCTTTAGAAATAAATAAAGATAATTTAATTGAATTTTATCGTTATATTATTACATCTTCAAATGAAGGTGTTCAGGGTACTTTAGTTGATCAAGCTACTGAAGAAATGAAAAAATCTTTAGAAAAAAGTGGTTTTAATTATATTAAAGGTGGTTTAATTTATAATCAAAAATATGTTAAAACAATTTTTACTGATGTTGATTTCGGCCTTGAAATTAATGGTGGAGATAAAGTTACTACTAACATATATCTTAAAGAAAAATTTAGTTTTAATTTCTTATATGGAAAAGATGTAAAAATTGAAATACCATCATTAGATAATTATAAATTATTAGAAAAATAAGGTATTAATAGAAAGTGAATTATTAAAAGTTCACTTTTTATTTGTTAATCTAAATTGAAAAAGCAACAGAAAGTGTAAAAAATTTTACTGTTGCGTT
>URVS01000282.1 GCA_900551385.1 uncultured Mollicutes bacterium
GTAATCCACTTCCAGCATCAACTAAACCTAAAAAAGCTTCATCATCAATTTTTCTTAATGAACGAGGTAATGTTATTGAGTCAAGAGTAGCATACCTAAAAGCTGCTGGTCCAATTTCTCTAACTGGAAGATTATTATATAATTCAGGAATAATAATATCTGTTTCAATAGTTAAACTATCAGTTACAATATATCCATCTTTAGATTCATTTAATTCATATTGAATTCCGTCTGTTCCTTCGGTAATTGTATAATGTTCGCTACTATTATTTCCAGAGCAACTTGCAAAAGAAAGTGGTAATAAACAAACAGCTAAACAAAACAATATTTTCTTTTTCATACTTTTTCTCCTTTTCTTATTTTGCAAGCATCAAACATGATGGAATTGTTGTTTCATCATATTTTTCATAAGTAATAGTTATTGTTCTATTAGAAGTTTCATATTGACTTGCACCTACTGGCAAAAATTTATATGAATCTTTTAATATAAGTTTATTGATAAATCCTTCTTCATTGATATCAAGATTGAAATTATATTCATTATATTCATACATATCATAAGGAATTAATGATAATAAACATCTTTCATATGTATTATAATATGTTGAGAATTTTAAATTTCCTAATGATTTAAAGCATTCAGCAGCTACACCTCTAGTAGTTGATTTTACTCTTGGAAGTAAAAAATCAATATCACGGAAATTATCATGAGTGCCTTGATAATCATTATAATCATATCTTGCTTCACTATTGTTAATATTTCTTATAATATCTCCAGTTGTAGGATCAAAAAAATACATAATTGGTCTATTATTAATTTCTTTATATCCTACTACATAAGGAACAGTAACAAAATTTTTTGACTCTGGATCAGTAGTAGTCAAATTTAATTTTTGAGTTGAATATAACATTTTATTTTCAAAATCAACATAATAATCAAAGCTTTCATTTTCAGCATTTTTATTAGTATTTTTTATATCAAAATGAATTGTAAAATTACTTTTATCAGCTAAATCAATTAATGCATCTTGTAAAATATCATGGTCATCAACATGATTATAAGGAACTATTCTATTTGCAACTGTTGATCCAACATTAGAAATATTTAATTGAAATAAGTATTGTTCATAATAAACATCAGTTGATTCATCATCTGAATCTTCAGTATAATCAAGTAAAATATAAAAACTATCAAATTTATCACCATCAAAATGTAAAGCAAATTGATTAACTGTTAAACCATCAGTTGAAACATTATATCCTGTAATAAATTTTGCAAGTCCATAAGAAACATTAGTATTTTTTATACTATACCAATTTTTTTGTCCTTTAATTCCTTCAAGATCTTTAACAGTTAATTCAGCAAAATTATTATCTATATATTCATCATATGGAATATTTAATTCATTTTTCATTATTTTATTAGTATTATAGTCTAAATATTCACCATAAGCATTTCCATCTTCACCTTTTATAATGCTCTCTTGAATAGTAGCTTCATTAGTAGTGATATCAACTTCTTCACAATAATAACCATCTAAAGAATATTGAATTAATGATGAATAACTAACTTCTTTCTTATCTGTCGAATTAGCATAACTTAATGTTCCAGTAGCGGTAAAAGAATTACTTAATCCCTTAATAGCGTTTGTCAATCTTGAATATAATCCTTCACTTGAAGTGGTAATTGATGATGTACCACCATTACAAGAAAACATTAACAATGAAAAAGCTAATAAACTTTTATATTTATTTTTCATTACAAACTCTCCTTTTTCTTATAGACTATATTTTATATTTTTTAAACCCATTTTTAAATAATTTTTAATAATGATTTTAAATTATTATTTTTTTTGTTAAAATCTTTATATATTTAGAGGTGATAATATTATGAAACCTAATTTAAAACACATATTTATATGCATATTTGTAACATTATCTATTGGTTGTACAAATAATAATTCATTTAATATACAAGGTGAATTAAATATTAACAATCAAAATCTTACATTCATTAATAACGAATTAAATAATATTTTATTAAGAAGAGATGATGTTTTTATTATTAAAAACAATTCAATATCATTAGGATATTCAAACATTGATGATAATAAATATTTTTTAGAAGGTGACAATAATAAAATTAAAGTACTTAATGAAGGAAAATATAATATAAAAATTATTGATAATAAATTATATTTCACAAAAATTGATTCTTCTTTTTCAAATATAAAATTATATATATCAGATGAAGAGAATTATGAATTTATTAAAAATGATGATTTCACTTTTTCTTTAAATAATGTATTTATCGATGAAACAAATTTTTCTATTATTAGCGATAATTATATTTTCAATTTTGATATTAATAATCAAGATTTTGTAAAAAATAATAATTATTATAAACCACTAAAAATGGGCTATTATTCTTTTAAAATTGATTATTCTTTATTAAATCCTTTATTAATCACAACTGAATCACTAAATGAAAAAATTGAAATACCACAAAATGCATCTGATTATGAAAAAATTATTAAATCTCTTGATAATACATTCTTTATAGGAGGAACAAAACTAACAGCCACTCAAAGAAAAGTACAAAAAGAAGATATAAGTGGCACAAATTATTTAGAAGAAAAAAACATTAATCAATCTTATTATC
>URVS01000283.1 GCA_900551385.1 uncultured Mollicutes bacterium
ATCAAATGAGGCATTGATAAAGTTGTCAATGTCTTTTTTCTTAAGATATAAATTACATTTAGAAAGACAAAGTTTACTTTTAATTTTTGAAAGAGTATCAGAATTAGTTGCATTACTAATAAAAGAATTTTCAAGTTAATTATTAGCATTAATTTTAATTTAAAATAAAGATTAATTTTGTTTAATTTTTTTTATTAATAGTGCATGATTTAATTGTTAATTATGAAATTTATTAGAAGTATTTTTAAACCAATTGATTTAACTGAAGGTAAACCTTGGAAAGTAATTTTATTATTTGCTATTCCAATTCTTTTATCTACTTTATTAAATAATGCTTTTTCATTAATTAATGCTTTAGTTTTAAAAATTACTGTAGGTGGAACTTCTGTTACATCAATTAATCAAACTGGTAGTATTACATGTATTTTATTTAATTTTGCTTATGGTTGTAGCAGTGGTTTTGCAGTTATTATCTCAAATAAATTTGGCTCAAAAGATTATGAAGGACTAAAAAAGACATTTGTTAATTCAATTATTCTTTCTATTATCATAGCTATCGTTATTACTATACTTGGTTTATTAATATATCCTTATTTATTTCAAATATTAGGAACTCATACTGATTTTATTGAAAAAGCATCAAATTATTTAACTATTATTTTGATTGGCTTTATTTTTACTCTTTTAGCAAATGTTTTTGGAAATTTCTTAAGAGGATTAGGTAATTCCACCACTCCATTATTAATTTCTTTTATTTGTACAATTATTAATATTGTCTTAGCTTTTTTATTTACTGGAGTAATTAAATTAGATACTAGAGGCGTTGCTTTAGCTACCGTTATTGCTAATTTTTCTAACTTCTTAATTACTGCAATTTATTTTTATAAAAAATATCCTTATTTAAGAATCCAACCTTCTAATATTAAATTAGATAAAAATATTATTTTTGATTTATTTAAAATTGGTTTACCTTTAGGATTCCAATGGTCAATTCTATTTATTGGTTCTTTTGTACAAGCAGAAAAAGTTAATGCTTTTGGTCGAAGTGCTCAAACTGCTGTAAGTTGTTATCAACCTTTTGAAGGATATTTAACTATTCCATTAAGTGTTTTATCGACTGCAATGCTTTCTTTTGTTGGCCAAAATTATGGTGCTCAAAATTATAATCGTATTAAAGAAGGTATTAAAGATACTATTATTCTTGATTTATGTTTCTATTTTATAATATTAATATTAGGCTTATCTCTTGCTAATAAAGTTCCTTATATTTTTATTCCAAGAGAAGATGTTAATGATGAAATAATTTTCTATTGTGCAACTTATTTAAGAATATTAACTCCTTGTTTAATTTTACAAGGCTTATTACAATTATCAAGATCAGTTTTACAAGGTACAAAAAGAGCAACTATTCCTTTTTTAAGTGGAATTGGCGAATTAGTGGGAAGAATACTTATTTGTTTATTTATTCCTTCTTTAATTAATAGTGCTAATCCTTTAAGCAATGAATCATACATTGGTATTTGTTTTTCTACCCCAGTAGCTTGGTTAATAAGCGTTATTATTATGGGTGGTAGTGTTATTTATATTGTTTATAAAAAGAATTTTAATCAATAATATTTTAATCAAATAATAAGTATAAGAAATCAAAAAAATATTGGTTTTGTTTTCAAAAACTGGAAAATGGGGGCAAAATAGTAGAAAATATATTGGAAAACGGGTCAATTATTGATAAAAAAATAATGAATTAATATAATTAGTTAGGAGTGACTAATTATGGAACAACAAAAATTAATTCAAAAATTTATTAATGATGAATTGTTAAATCAAAAAATATTTTTATTACAAAATAAAATACTTTTAGATATAATTAAAAATACTAAAAATAAGACGCCAAACCAAATAAAGACGTTAAATAATACAATTTTACCTAGAATTGCTTTATATAAGGCTTTAAATGAGTTTTATAATCAAGATGAATCATATGCTATTATGGAAAAATATATGTATGAAGTAATTGGTAAAAATAAAAATAAATCAATGAAAAAAATGGAAAAAGTTCCTTGCTTTTATTTTTTATACAGTAAAATATTTATTCATATTATGAAAACAACAGATTTACAAAAAAGTAATATTGAATATAATAAAAAATATTATAATGTTACAATTACTAAATGTTTATGGCATGATGCATGTGTAGAAAATGGGTGTCCTGAATTATGTCGTTTATTTTGTGATGTTGATAATATTACTTATGATGGGTTAAAGAAAATAGGTTTTTCTAGAACTAAAACTCTAGGTTATGGAAATGATGAATGTGATTTTCATTTTTATAAAAAAAGTAGAAATTAATCTACTTTCTTATAATTAGCAATAGTTTCTAATAACATTTCTTCCATCTTTTTCATGCAAGCTGTTTGATCAAATTTTTCTTTTGACATTTCAATATATTTTTTACTTGCTTCTTCTCTTAAAGAAGGATTATCAATCCAATAATCAATTTTTTTAGCTAATTCTTTATAATCATTTTTCTTATATAAGCTTCTTTCATCTAAAGCATAAAATTTTGTAGCAGATTTTGGAGAATTACAAATAATTGGTACTACTCCACATGAAATAGCTTCTAAGCAACTAATACCTTCAGCTTCAA
>URVS01000284.1 GCA_900551385.1 uncultured Mollicutes bacterium
TTTAATTGGTTGTTGTACTCAAATGGTTGGATTTGCGGTTCAATCAAGAAAAGATAATTCTTTAGGTATGGTTTTATCTATTGGTATTGGTACAAGTATGTTACAATTTAAAAACATATTAAAAAAGCCAATAATTTGGCTTCCAACTATTATTGCTTCAAGTATTTTAGGACCTATTTCTACAACACTTGTTAAATTACAATGCATGGGTTCATCTGCTGGTATGGGTACAGCAGGGTTTGTAGGCCAAATAGGTACAATCGCTACTATGGGTAATAATTTATATACTTGGTTAATAATTATTTTCTTTGAAATAATTGCTCCTGCTGTATTAGTTTTTATTATAGATTTAATATTTAGAAAATTTAATTTAATTAAAGATGGAGATTTAAAAATATAATTATTTAATTGGAAACATTATAAATAAAGAGAAAACATTATTATCTAAAGATATATTCAAATCACCATCATATTTATTAACAATTAATTGAATAGATTTCATACCATATCCATGATAATCTTTATCTTCTTTAGTTGTTTTTGGTAAACCATTATCAAGTAAAACAATATTACCTTCATAATAATTATCTATACTAATAGAAACAAAAGAATTAACATTTTTAACAACCAAATTAATATGTCTTTTATCAACATCTTGTATTTTATAAACAGCTTCCATCGCATTATCAATTAAATTACCAAATAAAGAATATAAATCTGTTTTATTAATAAAATTTAATTTAGAACAATCAGCTAAACAAGTAAGTTTGATATCTTTTTTTTGACAAATTAAACTCTTTTCAGAAAGAATTAAATCAAGAGCTTCATTACCTGTTTTAATAGTAGAATCATAAATATTAATAACATTTTCTAATTCACCTAATAATTCTGAATCAAGTTTACCATTTTTTGCATATTCAGTTAATTGATGTTTTAAATCATGTATTCTAATATTCATTACTTCAATAACATTTTGTAATGATTCATACTGATTAATGCGATTTTTAAAAATTTCTGTTTCAATAGCATTTTTAGCAGATATATATGTTGTTTTTTGAATTAAATAAATTGATATACAACAAGATGTATCTAATATAACAAATAAAACATAATAATGAAAAGTAATTTCGCTTCGATAAAATTCGAAAAGTTGAATTATAAATATGCATATTATAAATAATATTAATGAACTAACAATAATCACTCCTCTTTGTAATTTTGCATAATCACGTGGATTTTGGTGAAATGAAAAAATAAAGAATAATAAAATATAAATAGTAACTGTAGAAATAATATAGATACAATTACTTAATATTTTATTATTACAATTCATTTCTATTAAATACCTAAAAAAATCAGATAAAATATATGATGTGTGTTGGGCAATAATACCACTTATAGTACAATAAACTATCGTTCTAAAAGGTGCATTATAAATAAAATAGTTAAAAGCAAAACAAATAATATATAAAATTATATAGGAAATAGTTTTTGTATAAATTGTTTTAGGTGGGAAATTTGCTCTTATAAAACAAAAAAAAGCAATTGCTAAAATTAATAAAATATTTCTTAATATAAAACATTTTCTTTTTTCTAAGTTTATCGTAAATAAGAATAAAGCAACAAACAATTCAAGCGTTAATCCATATTCATAAAAAAAATTCATCATTTTTTTGCTAAAACCTTTCTATTTGATATTATAAAGCAAAACAAGATTAAAAAAAAGATTGAGATTTTATTGTTTGGTAATAGAATTATAAAATCAGTAACAAATAACAAAATTGGTTCAAAAATCAACATAATAGGACAAAAACAAAAAAAAGCAATTAGTTTATGTATAATGTAATCGGTTTCATTATTGCTTTATTTTTATTTAAAAGTTCAAAATACTATTAATACATTAAATTATTTTGAAAGCAAAGTGAAATAAATTATTCCAAATGGAGGAGGAATCATGAAAAAAAACAAAACTAATGTATTCCGTGGAATTGCTAGTGTTTCAGCAGCGTTTTTAGCTGTTACAGCAATTGGACAACTTATTGCTAATGAAAATAGAAGTTACATGGACGAAATTTTTCACACTTCTTCTACTAAGATTGTAGAAAAAGAAAGTGATACTAATGTTGATAGGTATAACTTTAAGTCAACATATAAAACTCCTGAAGAACTTGCAAAAGCTGATATGGAGTATGGTGAAAAAGTTACTGGTGAAGGAGCGGTTTTATTAAAAAATAAAAATAATGCATTACCATTAAAATCATCAGAAAAGAAAGTTACACTTGTTGGGAAAGCTGCTTATTCAAATGTCTTAGGTGGACAAATGGGCTCAGGTGCACAAAAAGTAACATTACCTGGCTATGAAACAGCTGATTTAGTTAGCTCATTAACTAAAAATGGTTATGAAATTAACCAAGATATGTCAGAAGCTTATAAAGTTGATACTAATAAAGATGGTGCAAAAACATATCGTTCAGTAAGTACTATTTCTGGCGGATTTGGTATGATTAATGAATCAGCAGTAGCAAATTATAAGTTTAATATTAATGAAGTTGGATTAAGTGAACTTGAAGCAAACAAAACAGGTATAACTACTACTTCATTTGGTGATTATAAAACTTCAATTGTTGTTTTAGGTAGAGTTA
>URVS01000285.1 GCA_900551385.1 uncultured Mollicutes bacterium
GAAAAAGCTCCTATTTTTTATGCGTTTTATTTTTTGATTTTTTTAATATAAATTCAATAAGATTTATTATTTCATACATTATTAAAGCGATAAGAGCAAGAATAAACACTCCCATCATAACTAAATCTAATTTGAAAACTTGTCCACCATATACAACTAAATAGCCAATACCTTCTCTTGATACTAAAAATTCACCTACTATAACCCCAACCCAAGTTAATCCAATATTTACTTTAATAATTGATAAAATATTTTCTACATTAGCTGGATAAATTAATTTAAATAATATTTGTAATGGAGTAGCATTCATGGTTTTTAACATCTTGATTAAATTTTGATCAACTGTTTTAAAATAAGTTAAAGTAGAAATAATAGTGATAATTAAATTTAAAGAAATAACAACAACTATACCTTTAATATTAGTGCCAGCCCAAATAATTAATATAGGCGCTAAAGCTGTTTTAGGAAGAGCATTTAAGACAATTAAATAGGGATCTAATATTTTATCTATTGTGGGAATTAAAAATAATATTGTAGCAATAATAAAGCCTAATAAAGTACCAATAATTAAACCAATTATTGTTTCTATAACAGATATTTTAATATGAGAAAATAAAATATTTTGTTGAGTATAGGAAATAAATAAATTAAATATTGCACTTGGTGATGAAACTAAAAATGGATCAATCCATTTAAATCTAGCACTTATTTCCCATATTAATAAAAAGATTACAAATAATAATATTTGCATTAAGATTATAAATAAATTAAAAAAATGTTTTTTAGCTTTATATTGCTTTAACGATGTTATTTCTTTCATAACTCCTCCTATAATAATGTATTTTTTTTAACGGAGGAAGCATGTTTTTTAGCCTATTTATTTAATTCATAATGAATTTGTTTAAAATATTTATTAAATGTTGGATTGGTTCTTCTTTGGAAAGGAGTTAAATTTTTATCAAAATCTAATGTAAATATCTTTTTTATTTTACATGGTCTATTACTCAAAATAATGATTTTATCGCTTAAAGCAATAGCTTCAGAGATATCATGAGTAACAATCAAAGCAGCTTTTTGTTCTTTTTTGATAATATTATAAACATCATTTTGCACAAATAATTTTGTTTGATAATCTAAAGCTGAAAATGGCTCATCTAGTAAAAGTAAATCAGGTTTTAATGCAAGAGTCCTTATTAAAGATATTCTTTGTCTCATACCTCCAGATAATTCTTGAGGGTAATAATTTTTAAAATCATATAAATCATATTTTTTTAATAATGAATCAACATATTCTAAATTTTCTTTTGTTTTTAAATGATTTATTTCTAATCCTAAAGTAATATTGTTATAAATATTTCTCCAATCCATTAAATTATCTTTTTGAAACATATAACCTAATTTACAATTAATGTTAACTTTACCAGAAGTGACATTTTCTAATTTAGATAAAATATTTAATAAAGTAGATTTACCACATCCAGAAGGGCCTAATAAGGCAACTATTTCATTTTCATATAAATCAAATGATATATTATTTATTACATCAGTTTCACCTTTGCTTGAAAAGAATTTTTTCGTGATATCTTGTATTGAAATTAATGTTTTCATGTATTTTCACCTAATTTATTTTATTTTAAGAAAAAAATAATGTGATAAAATAAAAATTTTAAAAAATTATTTGTATTTATTTAATAGAGGTGTTTTTATGAAAAAGAAAATTTTATTTGTTGTTTTATTTATTTTAATCATATGTTTAATTGTAATTACTTTTTGTTTTAGAAATAATGAAAGCTCATCAAATATAGAAAGTGAAAACAATAATGTTTATTTGAAAATTGATTTACAAAAACAAGAACAAGATTATTATGAATATAATTATTTAATTGTGGGAAGTAATGATAAATTATTTATTAAAGAAAAAAATTGGTTAAGTAATTGTTTACAAAATATTGATGATTATGTAGAAATTAAAATTGAAAATAATAAAATTTATATTACATTAATTAAAGATTCTTCAACTAGATTGATGATTAATTTTGGTGTTGAAAATAATTCATGCGAAAAGAAAATAATTGTTGATTGGAAACAAAAATGGAATGGATTTAATGAATATAATACTAAAATAGAATTAAATGATATAGAAAACAAATATTATAATAAAATATCTGATTATGAAGATAAAATTGCTCATGAGATAGGTATTTATAATTTAACAGAATTATATACTATTCCTTTAGAGATTGATTATGAAATAAAAAGAAATAATATTAATTATAAGAGTTTTGTTTGTAATAATATTACTAAAAATGTAGATTATGTTGATTATAATTCTTATATTAATGATAACAATAAAAATATCATTAAACTATTTAATAATTATTTTAATAAAGATAACGAGATAATTGAAAATTATCGTGAGGAATCTCGAATATTATATGTTGCAATGACGAGAGCCATCAATAAATTTGTATGGTTTAAGAATGCATCGGTAAGAAACTCTAGTTGGGGAGATTTATTGGGAGGAATGCCGGCATGTCAATAAAAATATATACGTATGCTAATCCATACCGTATAGATGATGAATCTTTTTGGGATAAAATAAAACAATGTCCACAGTTCTGCGTGTCTCAGACTATGGTA
>URVS01000286.1 GCA_900551385.1 uncultured Mollicutes bacterium
GGTTCTATTATTTTTGGTGTTTTATTTGTTGTTCCAAGTTATTTAACTGGAATTTCTAATGTGACTAAAAATATATTATCGATGTTACCATATATTGTTACAATTGTTGTTTTAATTATTACAAGTATTGTAGGTAAACAAAGTGTACAACCACCAGCTTCACTTGGTGTATCATATTTTAGAGAAGATAGATAAGGAGGATTTATGGATTACGATTTTAAAAATTTTGGTGAATTGCTATATGACAAAAACAAAATGAAAGCAACTTTGCCTTCACCTATTTATAAAAGATTTATTGATGCTGTTAATCATGAAGTTCCTTTAGATTTAGCAATTGCTGATGTGATTGCACATAACATGAAAATGTGGGCTCTTAGTCATGGATGTACTCATTATACACATTGGTTTCATCCTTTAAGTGGCACTACTGCAGAAAAACATAATTCATTTATTGAAAATATTGATGGGCAACCTATTGCTAGATTTTCAGGTAAGTCATTAATTAAAGACGAACCTGATGCTTCTAGTTTTCCTAATGGTGGATTAAGAGCAACTTTTGAAGCTAGAGGATATACTTATTGGGATGTGGAATCTCCTGCATTTATTAGAGGACATGTTTTATATATTCCTACTGTATTTATTTCTTATACTGGTGAAGCTCTTGATACTAAAGGACCATTATTAAAATCAATTGATGCAATAAATAAATCCGCTGTTAAATTGTTAAATTTATTAGGTAAAAAAGTAAAAACTGTTAAACCTTATATTGGCTTAGAACAAGAATATTTCTTGGTTGATAAAGATGATTTTCTTAAAAGAAGAGATTTATATTTAACTGGTAAAACTTTACTTGGTTTAGTACCACCTAAAGCTCAACAATTAGAAACTCATTATTTTGGCCCAATTCCTCAAAGAGTTAATAAATTTATGGAAGAACTTAATAAAGAATTATGGGATTTAGGAATATACGCTAAAGCAGAACATAATGAAGTGGCACCTGGTCAATTTGAATTAGCTCCAATATTTTCTAACGTTAATATAGCAGTAGATCAAAATATGTTAACTATGGAGATTCTTCAAGATGTTGCTTTGAAAAATAATATGGTTTGTTTATTACATGAAAAACCATATCAAGGAGTTAATGGCTCTGGTAAACATAATAATTATTCTTTATTAACAGATACTGGTTTAAATTTATTTGATCCTAAATGTGAAAACGAAACTTTATTTTTAATATTCGTTTCTTGCTTAATGAAAGGTGTTGATGAATATAGTGATTTAATTAGATTATCTTCATCTAATCCTGGTAATGATTTCCGTTTAGGTGCCTCTGAAGCTCCACCAGCAATTATTTCAATGTATATTGCTGAAGAATTTGAAAATAAATTTGAAAAGAAATCTATCTCAAAGAAAAATAAGAAATTTAAAATGGATACAATTTCTTCTTTACCTAGTGATGAATCAGATAGAAATAGAACTTCTCCTGTAGCGTTCACTGGTAATAAATTTGAATTTAGATCTTTAGGTTCATCTATGAATGCTTCTGAATTAAATATAGTTATTAATTTAGTGATGTCTAAAGCTGTTGATGAATTTTATAATGAATTAAATTTATATAATGGAGATGATATAGAATCTAAAGCTAGAGAAATGGCTTTAAAATTATATAATGATCACAAAAGAATTCTATTTTCTGGTAATGGATATTCAGATGAATGGGTAGAAGAAGCTAAAAATAGAGGATTGCATAATATTCATACTTTTGCTGAAGCAATTAATTCATTAAATGATGAAAAAAATATTAATTTATTTGATTCTTATCAAGTTTTAAATCCAAAAGAAGTTAATGCAAGAAAAGAAATTAAATATGAAAATTATTATAATATCCGTTTAATCGAAATTAAAACATTAACAGAAATGACATATCAACAAGTAATTCCTTCTGCAATTAAAGAACTTAATTTTATATGTGCATGTGGAAAAGAATTTATGTCAAAATCAATGGTTACAAAAGTTGATAAATTACAATTATTTATTGATGAATCAAGCATACTTGCAGGACAAATTGAAGATAAAGTTAAAGAATTATCTTATAAAAATGATTATCAAGAAAAATGCATGTTTATTTTAAATAATATTCTTCCATTATGTTCTAAATTAAGAACAATTACTGATAATCTAGAAAAATATATTTCTAAAGATAATCAACCATTCCCTCAATATGAACAATTGTTCTTTGATATAGATTTCTAAGAGTTTAAATATTAATTTAATTTATTGATATAAAGATATCATATGATAAAATTGGTTAGTAAAAGCTAACCTTTTTTTATGCTTTCAAGTAAAATGTATGTTTATAAAGATAATAATTTATTTGTATCATTGCAATGATATAAAAATATTATAATTGATTGATAATGTATCATTTATATTATTATAAGATTATATTAATAATAAATTTTTATTAAAATAAATGAATTTAAAGAAAAAATAGATGTGGAATTTTTTCAAAGTAATTATGAAGGTGCTATAATAGATATGCTTCATAGAGCAAATGATGAATTTGACGGTGTAGTTATTAATCCAGGGGCTTTTACACATTATAGCTATGCAATTCATGATGCTATAAAATCTATAAA
>URVS01000287.1 GCA_900551385.1 uncultured Mollicutes bacterium
TGTGCCTTTTAACGCCTCCAGAAATTTCAGCTGTTTTTCATCACTGTCCTGTACCTCATCGACAATGATCCACTTAGGGATAAAAGCATCCTGCTCTTTCAATAAAAGTGTACTGACACGCAGCAAATCCGAAAAAGTCATCTTATTCTGCTTCTTTTTTTCGGATTCAATTATTGGATACAATTTGAACAAATCATCTTTGTATCTCGGTATCGGTCGTCCTTCAAGATACCATTGATATTCCTGCTCCAGCCGCTTCTTCAGGCGGTTCTTATATTTTATTTTCAATCCATATTCTGCGGTCAGAGTTAATGCAAGATCTTCTTCTTCATCCGGTGCCATGACAGTAAAATCTTTTCTCCATCCAGCTTTTTCAACTTCCAGCTTTTCTCTCAGCATCCATAGAGCTACACTATGAAATGTACCAAATCCATCCAGCCTTGGTTCTTCGTCATTTTTTTCTTTTTTTAAAAAAATTGTAAATCTTGTAAATTTATTAATTTCACTATCGACATAAATTTCACCTTCACATAATTTAATAATCTTATTTACAATAGTTAAACCCAAACCATTTCCTTGTGAATTATGTGATGTTTCACCTTGATAAAATCTATCAAATATTCTTTCTTTTGTTTCTTCACTCATTCCTATGCCATAATCTTCAATTAAAACTTTGATTTTATCTTTATTTTTTAACCTAATTTTAATTTGACCACCTTTATGAGAAAATTTAATTGCATTACCAATTAAATTAAGCCATACTTGCTCTAAAATATTCTCATCAGCATAAATGATACATTCTTCTAGCATTATATCAAATGAAATGTCTTTTTTATCTATTTCATCATTAAAGCTTAAAATACATTGCCTAATTTGTTCATCAAGTCTATAATTCTTTTTATTTAATTTAACTCCATTATTATCTAATTTTGATATTTTTAAAACATTTGAAACTAAAGTAGTCATTTTATCAATAGAGATATTTATTTGTGAAAAACATTTTTTCATTTCTTCTTCATTTAAGTTTGATTCTTCAATAATATTAATATTGCTTCGTATAACACTTAAAGGAGTTTTAAATTCATGTGAAACATTTGTAATAAAATCATTACTGAACGTTTCAACTTTATTTAATTTTTCGACCATAGTATTAAAATTATCAATACAATTTTGTATTTCAATAACTTTAGATTTTTCATTTATTTTTATAGAAAAGTCTCCATCAGCAACTTTCATAGATTGTTTTGATAACTCAACAACAGGTTTTAATAATTTTTTAAACGCAAAATAAAATATTATACTTGCAACAAGTGATGAAGCTAAAAACAAAATTAAAAAAACAATTATAGTATTAATAACTAAACTATCTTTCATGTATTCTCTTGCAGGAGAAACATACATGATAATAATTATTATAAATGATATTAATAAAACTAAAAGAAAGAAAAGAAAAAACAAAACACTTCCTATTAAATAAATATTTGAATGTTCTCCTTTATTTTTCTTCTTTTTCATTTTTTTACTGCCTTATATCCTAACCCTCTAATAGTTATTATTTCAAAATCAGGATTATTTTTAAATTTATCTCTTAATCTATTAATATGTGTATCAATAGTTCTTTCTTCTGATGTAGTATAAATACCCCAAAATTCGTCCATAAGTTGCACTCTTGTAAATATTTTATTTTCATAAGATAATAATTTAAACAAAATTTGAAATTCTTTTTGTGGAAGATTATAGGTTGTTCCATTTGTTTTTACCATCATAGAATCAGCATCTAAAATAGTGTTTTTAAATTTTAATTGATGTTCTATTGAAATTTTTGCTCTTCTAAAAAGTGAATTAATTCTTAATTCCATTTCATTCAAATCGATAGGTTTTACCATATAATCATCAGCACCTGCTTTAAATCCTGCTTCTTTATCTGTAAATTGATCCTTTGCAGAAATTATTAAAATAGGTACTTTAATTTCCATATCTCTAACTTCTTTAATAAAAGCAATTCCATCCATTGCAGGCATCATAATATCAGTTATAATTAAATCAACTTGATATTTATCAAGTTCCATTAAAGCATATTTAGCAGAATATGAGCAAAAAACTTGATATCCTTTTTTACTTAAAAATGTTTTAATACTATCTGATAAACTTATATCATCTTCAACAACTAAAATTCTAAACATATTGTCAACCTTATATAATTTATATAAGCTCCTTTCTATTTTAAAGATTAGGTACTAAAACAATATAACTATATAGTTATATAACCTAGAAAATTTTAATTTTTATATTTATATATTCTCATAAAAGTTGTTTTTTATCAAATAAAATATATAAATCTTATTTTTCATTAGAAAAATATATAATTTAATTTAATTTATATATTAATTTTTTTCTTCATTTGTCCTACAATAGTAATAGGAGGTTTTTATGAAAGCACTTATTAAAGCATTAGATGATTTACCATTAATTGTTAAAATTATTTTATGTTTACCAGCTCTTGATATTATTTGGTGCATTAGCAGAGTTTGTAGATCTGTTGTAAAAAATAACGTTTTAGGTATTGTATTAGGTATTTTAACAATTTTCCCTGGTGCTGCATTTGTTTGGATAATTGATTTAATTACAGTTATTCTCA
>URVS01000288.1 GCA_900551385.1 uncultured Mollicutes bacterium
CATGTTTAGTGCAAGGTGAAGAAGCTAGTAAATCGATTTTAAAAGCGATTAAAGAAGCTTTGAATTATGAACTAGATTTACTTGTAATCACGCGTGGAGGTGGCTCTAAAGAAGATTTAAGAGCCTTTAATGATGAAGAATTAGTAAGATTTGTTAGTCAAATTAATATTCCTACTATTGCAGCAGTAGGCCATAAAATAGATACTACTTTAATTGATTATGTAGTTGACAAAAGTTGTATTACTCCAACTGATGCTGCTATGAGTTCTACTCCAAGTTATGAAGAAATGATAGATCAATTATCGTATTTACAAAATTTATTACAAAGAAAATTAATTAGATTATTAGAAAATAAACAAATGAAAATAGCTTATTTAATTAAAGATATTGATTTAAAATCACCTCTTAACGAATTAAAAATAAAGAAGCAGAAAATAGAAAATATTGATAAAAAAATTCATTTAATAATGAAGAATTATTTGATAAAAAAATATAATTATTTAACATATATAAATAACAAAATTAATTATCTAAATCCATTAGAATTATTAAATAATGGTTATACATTATCTCTTGATCAAAATAAAAAACAAATAACATCAATTAAACAAATAAAAATTAATGATACAATTAATGTAATATTTAAAGATGGTGAAATAAAAGCAAAAGTGGAGGAAATAAAAAATGACATTTGAAGAAAAAATTAAGCGTTTAGAAGAAATATCTACAATTTTAGAAAATGATAATTTACCTTTACAAGATGCATGTAAAATATACCAAGATAAAGATATTAAAGAAGCAAAAACATTAGAAAAAGAACTTAATGATGAATTAAATGAATCAATGAAAAAGCTGGCTTTTATTGTTGAAGATGGCCAAATTAAAGAAATTGACATAAATGAACTAAAAAAAGATATTTAGTTTATATATAGTAAATAACTAGTAAATAATTAGTATAAATTAAGTTTTATAAAATCTTGTAATTTTTATTTAAGAAAGATAAAATAAAGATATGATTGAACAATTAAGTATTAAAAATTTTGCTATTATAGAAGATTTAGAAGTATCTTTTGAAAATGGTTTTACTTGTTTATGTGGTGAAACTGGAGCAGGTAAATCTATTATTATTGATGCAATTAATCTTTTATTAGGTGAAAGATCATCATTTGATAAAATTCGTTTTGGTAAACAAAAAGCCTTTATTGAAGGTGTTTTTAGAGTGGATAATGATTTAGTAAATAAAATTAATGAATTATTAGATGATGAAATTGAAGATAATTTAGTAATCATATCTCGTAATTTAGATATTAATAATAAATCTTTATGTAAAATTAATTCTCATGTTGTTTCTTTATCAACATTAAAAAATATTTCATCTTTATTAATTGAAATACATTCTTCGCAAAAAGATCATGCTTATTTACATGAAGAAAATCAATTAAATTTATTAGATAATTTTGTGTTTAAGCAATATTCAAATAAAGAAAAAGATATTTTTAACCAATATAAAGATACTTATAATGAATATTTAATAAATAAAAAAGAATATAATTTATTAAAGCAAAAACAAGATAAATTAGGTGAAATTGATTATTTATTATATCAAAAAGAAGAATTAGAAAAAGCTAATATTCAAGAAAATGAAATGGAAGATTTAGAAAATGAAAAAAATTCTTTAGCTTCTTTTTCTCGTCAAAGTGAAAGAATATCATCATTTTTAAATGAATATCAAAATATATCTTCTTCATTATATAACGCTAAAAAAGATTTAAGTTATTTAACTGAAGAACCATTTGATCAATATAACGAAAAATTTAATGATTTATATTATCAATTAGAAGATTTAGTTTCTCAAATTAATGATGATTTTGAAACTAAAAAAGATTCATTAATTAGATTAGAAGAAATAAATGATAGATTATATTTTTTACATTCTTTAAGAAAAAAATATGGTTATACAACTAGTGATATTTTAGCTAAATATGAAGAAATAAAACAAAATATTAATGATTTAGAAAATCCTTACAATTTTTTAAATATGCAAAAAGCAGTTGATAGAATTAATCTTGCTATAAATAATAATGAAAAAATTATGATATATGGTGATTATGATTGTGATGGAATATCGGCCACTGCTATTTTAGTAAAAGCTTTTATGTATTTAAATAAGAAAGTTGGGTATTATATTCCTTCAAGATATATTGATGGATATGGCCTTAATTTAACTAGAGCTAAACAAATAAAAGATAAAGGATATAATTTAGTTATTACTGTTGATAATGGTGTAGCGGCTAATGAAGCTATTGATTTTTTAACAAATAACAATATAGATGTTATTTTAACTGATCATCATGAAATCAGCCGAGAATTACCTTACTCATATACAATTTTACACCCTTCTTTAAAAATAAATAATGTTGTTGATAAACAATGTGGAGCATATGTTAGTTTGATGTTATCTATTTGTTTATTAAATAGAATAGATCCATATTTAGTTAGTTTAGCTACTCAAGCTACAATATCAGATATGATGCCTTTAAAAGGATATAATCGTATATTAATGAAAGTTGGTTTAAAAATTATTAATGAACATAAAGAATATCCACTTCATTTATTATCT
>URVS01000289.1 GCA_900551385.1 uncultured Mollicutes bacterium
TTTGTTAATCTATTTGAATATTTATCCATATTAACCATTTTCAAGCACTCAAGGACTCTTTTTTTTAATTAATTCTTTTTTCTTTAAAAATTTTTTTATAATTTTTTTCTTCTATTTTTATTTTATCTTCCTAACCAAATTCAACATTTTGTAAAACAGTCATATTTGTTCTTTCTTAGTTTTATAATTCATAAAATGTTCTTTAGAAACAACCGCTAAAACCATTACAACTTGTTGATAATGACAATCAATGTATAATGACATAATATAAAAAGACGCAGATTGTAACAATTTACCAGTAACAAGTTTTCTTAAAGAAACAATAAATACCATAATAAAACAATAAAAAGAACCTTTAAGTGCTAATAGCAAACAATTCTTATATTAATAATAAGTTGGCTTTTATAATATACTTCTCCAGTTTTGAATAAACTATTAGGAACATGAATTAATGAATATTTTATTGCATTAAATCCTGTATCATCATTAAATAAAGAAGAATAATATTCAAAAGTAATATTATCTTTACTAAATCCATAATATATAATTTTTTTAATAGAACATGTAAATATACTAAAAGAAAATCAAAGAAGAAATAGAAAATAATAATACTAATCCAAAAAAAATACTTAAAAAGATATTTTCTTTTTCTATAGAATTAATTTTCTTATTGCTACATGCAAATAAAGACATAGTCATTAATCCTATAGATAATAATTTTACAAATCTTTTTATACAAATAAAAATTAGCGCATATTAAAAAAAGAGTTGTTAAATCCAAGTAAAAATAATGTAAAAAAATTGTTAAGATTATTTTATTTTATATTTAAAATTAATCATTCCACTATGGTTTTTATTACCATTTTCAATAAAGATTTTTAATTTATTATCTTCAAATCTTATTTCAAATGACCAGACTGCATCTTTAACAAAATATCCTTCCTCATCAACATTTTGATTTGTTATATAATAAAATTTATATAATGGAGAAGGGTTATCACTTCTATAAGAAGATAATGTTTTATCATTTATTATATAATAATAAAAAGTATCTTCACCTGTAATATATGATCTAGTATAACCAAATAAATTATCATATTTATCGATAAAATAATTTAAATACGTAGTAGCATTTTCTACTAACACATCTTCATTTTCACATTCTTGAGAAAATGAATATCCTTCGTTAAACCAATAAATATCTGTGCTCATCACTCCTTTACAATTACTTGGAGCAGATAAACCACTTAATCCTACTTTAGATAATTCTGATTCAGTAAACCAATTATTATTATCATGGCCTGATGAAGTTTGAGTCTCTTCACCACAAGCAAATAAACAAAAAATTGAAGCAAACAAGCAAATATGTTTTATAAATTTATTATTCATACTATCCTCCTAAAATTATAAAAACAGATGCTTTTTTGTAATATAGCATCTATATAAAAATTATTTTTTATTTTTAACTAATATTTTTTCTTCTCCACCCATATAAGGTCTTAAAACTTCAGGAATAGTTACACTTCCATCTGCATTTAAATGATTTTCAAGTAAAGCAATTAACATTCTTGGAGGGGCTACAACTGTATTATTTAAAGTATGAGCAAAATAATTTCCTTTTTCACCTTTAATTCTAATTTTTAATCTTCTTGCTTGAGCGTCACCTAAATTAGAACATGATCCAACTTCAAAATATTTTTGTTGTCTTGGTGACCATGCTTCAACATCAAGAGATTTAACTTTTAAATCTGCTAAATCTCCTGAACAACATTCAAGAGTTCTTACAGGTATATCCATTGAACGGAATAATTCAACAGTATATGACCATAATTTATCAAACCATTTCATAGAATCTTCTGGTTCACAAATGACAATCATTTCTTGTTTTTCAAATTGGTGGATACGATAAATACCTCTTTCTTCAATACCATGAGCACCTTTTTCTTTTCTAAAGCAAGGTGAATATGATGTTAAAGTATAAGGTAATTTATTTTTATCATTAATTGTATCAATGAATCTACCAATCATAGAATGTTCACTTGTTCCGATTAAATATAAATCTTCACCTTCAATTTTATACATCATTTGATCCATTTCTGCAAATGACATAACACCTGTTACAACATTAGATCTAATCATAAATGGTGGAATAACATAAGTAAATCCTTTATTAATCATAAAATCTCTTGCGTAAGTTAAAACTGCAGAATGTAATCTAGCAATATCACCAGTTAAATAATAAAATCCATTACCTGCTACTTTTCTAGCAGAATCTAAATCAATACCATCTAATGCTTCAAGAATATCTAAATGATAAGGTATTTCAAAATCTTTTAATTTTGGTTCACCAAATCTTTGAATTTCCACATTTTCAGAATCATCTTTACCAATTGGTACTGATTTATCAATGATATTTGGAATTATTAACATTCTTTTAGTTAATTCTTCATTTAATTGTTCTTCGTACTCTTCAACAATGCTACCATTATCTGCTGATACTTCCTTTGTAGCTTCATCTTTATTTGGCTCACCTAATAATTCCTTTATTAAAGCTGCATCTTCATCTTCTATTACGCTCATATGATTTTTCACTTCAACGTTAAATTCTGTCATT